>JBFXAV010000328.1:0-4280 GCA_050183935.1 Candidatus Korobacteraceae bacterium
TTTTCATCCGGTGGACTCCACCGACCTTCGCCTAACCATTCGTCAAGTCACCGCCAAGCTCAATACTCCCAATGCGCTATCGCTCTATGGAATTCCAGACGATGCGTTTACCGCCAGCGAGGAAACGTATGTAGGCGGTACGTTGCAGAACCAGACCACAAGCCGCTGGCACAATCTTGCGCGTTTTGCATTCGCGCAGTTCGATTATCCCCGCACAAATCCCACTCCAACCGGTACCGCATTCGATCCATTTGGATTCGGAGCAAATTACCTGGGGAACCCTGTGACAATCCGGGGAGCGAATGGCTACAGCGTAACCGGAGCCGCCATCCTCGATTTTGGGGCGACCTACCCGGATATCTCCCAGAATTATTCGGCGCGTCGCTCTTTGTATGGGCAGTCGGACTACCAGTTCCTGAATAATCTGGCTGCAACGTTTGCCTTTCGTTATGAGCATGAAAATGGCCAGGCAATTACACGAGACAATTACACCTACACCTTGCAAGCCCATGGAGATCTGGGAAAGTTGTTCTATTTCACTGTAGGGACGGGGCTCGAAAACAATGCGGTTTTCGGCTTTGCGGCATCTCCGCGCGTTTCGCTTGCTTACTACCTGCGCCAGCCTTCCTCGAATTGGATGGGCGAGACTAAGGTGAAGTTCAACTTTGGCAAGGGTATTAAAGAGCCGGCGATTTTTGATCAGACGTTCTCAGTCTTTGCATTGCTTTCTCCCGCGCTGATTTCTCAAACCGGCATTTCTCCGGTTGGGCCGGAGCGAAGCCGCAGCTTTGACTTTGGAGTCGAGCAAGGGCTTTGGGGCGGACGCGCCCGTTTGGGTGTGACGTTCTTTCACAACAATTTTTACGACATGATCAATTTTTTTAGCACCGCTGGGCTCATCGCAATTGGAGTGGACCCTGCCGCCGCCGCGGAAGCAGGGTTTGCAGCAGCCAACGCCGAGTCTCTTCGATCGCGCGGGCTGGAGACCCAGTTCATGGCAAATCTGGGCCGTGGTGTCACAGTTCAAGGGGAGTATACCTACCAGGATGCAGTGGTCACCAAGAGCTTCGGAGACCCGGCTTTCGGCACCTCTTTCCCAGATATTCCGATTGGCGCTTTTTCCCCACTGAAAGGTGCTCGTCCGTTCCGGCGTGCTCCTCATTCGGGAAGCCTTACACTCTCTTATGCACAGAGAAAATGGAGCGCGGCTTTCACTGGTTTTCTTGTGAGCCGCCGCGACGACAGCACTTTTCTTTCGGATGGATTCTTCGGGAACACGCTGCTTCTGCCAAGCCGGAATCTTGCCCCCGCCTACCAGAAATTCGACCTGAGCGGAAGGTATGCTCTGAATTCAGTTCTCTCTCTATTTACCAGTGTTGAGAACGTATTTAGCCAGCGTTATGAGGCGGCATTCGGTTTTCCTGCAGCGCCGCTTACCTTCCGTAGTGGCCTGAAATTTACAATTGGTGGTGAGGCGTGGGGGCACTGAAGAACGTGCCACCTGAGGGAGGACAACATCCATGAGCGGCAGTATCGCAACCAAAAAGGGTGATAACGGACAGACCAGTCTTGCCGGCGGTATCCGCACATCTAAGTCTTCGATTCGTGTCGAGGCCTACGGCACAGTTGACGAACTCAACTCCGTTCTCGGCTTTGCGCGTTCTATTTGTGAAGACACCGCACTCTGCGATCTAACCAAGGAAATTCAGCGTGAACTGTTCGAGGTAGGATCGTCGCTCGCCACCCCGCCAGAGAGCCGTAAAGGTCAGGCCCCAATCACAGAAGAAGCTGTCGAACGGCTTACAGCCGAGGTGCATCGTCTTGAAGGGCTGGAAGGAATGCTGTCCGACTGGTCCTTGCCTGGCGGACATCCAACAGGTGCGGCCTTTGATGTTGCCAGAACTGTGTGCCGCCGGGCGGAGAGATGCATAGTTCGCTTGCTTGAATCTGGTGAAGGCGTACAGCCAACCATCCTTCCCTATCTCAACCGGCTTTCCGACCTTCTCTGGCTCTTAGGTCGCAAGATCGAGCATGATGCGGGCGTGAGTAGTTCGCTACGGGAAATCAATAGCAAGGCTGGGAATCGATGGTCGAAGGCCTGGTAACAATTGGTAGTTTGATCCATTGAATAGAAGACTCATGAGATGGCGGGACAACTTTCGGAGCGCGTATCCAGTAATTGTGCTGTCGCTCTCAATTGCTGTGGCTGCCTTCTTCGTGATGCGATGGGCTCCACCCGAGCCAGGCCTGCGTCTCGCCAGATCAAGCAGCGACGATGGCAATCCGCTGGTGCGGACGGGAAGCAAAACTTATCCCCGCCGAGCCATTGATAGCGACGATGCTGAGGTGCGAATGGTCCGCCCGGCGCAGCGGATTGTTTCCCAATATTGGTCCATCGACGAATTCGTATATGCGGTCGTGCCTCCCGAACGTGTCGTCGCGGTGAGTGAGAGCGCCTATAACCCGCAAATCAGCAATGTCCTGGATAGTGTGAATCGATTTCATCCTGTCATTGCTACGGATCCAGAGCGCGTGCTGCGCCTCAACTCGGATTTGATCCTCGTTGCCAGCACCGCGCGTGCCGATTTTACAAATCTGCTTCGAGGAGCCGGTTACCCTATCTACCGCATCTACACAATGTTCACCAACCTGAAACAGATTCAGGACCACATCCAGCTTGTGGGGTATCTCACCGGAGAAGACGAGCGCGCAGCGGAAGAATTGCAGCAGTTCCAGCGAGAGATTGGTCAGGCTCGAGCGCGCAAGCCGGTTGAGGCAGCCTCCCCGCGAATTCTTGGCTTAGGTGGACGCTACAGTTACGGCAGTCAAACGTTATTCCACGATATCGTCCGAGCAGTTGGAGGAATCAATGTCGGGGCAGAAAACGGCCTTAGCGGCTATGAGCAGGTGAGCAGCGAGCAAATTCTGCGATGGAACCCAGATTGGATTGTAGCGAGCGCAGATAAGGACCAGACGAAGCAGGTGCTTGAGCGTCTGCTCGCCGATCCCTCGATCGCGTTAACCAGCGCGGCGCAAAAAAAGCAGATTCTAGTCTTTGAGCATCGCGCCTTTCTTCCAATGTCTCCCTACAGCCGCATCTTTGTTACCGCGCTCAGCAAGGCGCTCTATGAAGGAAATACACAATGAGCGCCTCGTCAGCAACAGAGCTGCAGGTGTCAGCGCGGTATGAAGTTCGCAAGGTGCGAGTCCGCATTGGTCTCTTCTATACCGTTCTTCTGCCAGCGCTTGCCGTAAGTACCATCGCAGGAATTGCCGTAGGAAGCACGCCCCTCGCCTGGGAGACCATTTTGCAGGTCCTGGGGCTCAAGATATTGCCGACTGGCTGGTTGGATGCAAGCAGCATCAGCCAGGCCGACCATGCGATCGTATGGCTAATTCGAGTGCCGCGAGTCCTAATCGCTGCGACGGTGGGCGCATCCCTGGCGTGTGCGGGAGTCGTTATGCAGGGACTCTTTCGCAACGCATTAGCGGAACCTGTTCTTGTGGGTGTTACTCCTGGGGCAGTGCTCGGGGCAGTCGTTATTTTCGTGTCCGGTTTGGCGGGACAAAGTGTCGTGGCCTTGCCTCTTGCCGCGATGGTATCTGCGCTAGCTTCTTTGGCGCTTGTGTACGGAATAGCAACCCGAGGCGGAGTTACACCGATTACGACCCTCCTGTTGGCCGGCATCGCGACTGGTTCGTTGCTTTCCGCGATCTCCGGCCTGCTGATCTCGCTAAACATCGTGAACTGGCAGGTGGCCCAGGAGATTCTTTTCTGGATGATGGGAGGGCTTGATTCCCGCACGTGGGCGCACGTCTGGCTAAGTGTTCCCTTTGTGGGGATTGGCCTTGCGGCAGCACTGTTTCAGGCACGAGATCTGGATCTTCTGCTACAAGGCGAAGAGACCGCGGCTTCCCTCGGGCTCAACGTGGAAGCCTCCAAGCGCATGCTCATTCTGACCTCGGCTGTACTCACGGGAGCTTCCGTGGGTGTTGCTGGAACAATTGGATTTGTAGGGCTGATTGTTCCCCACGCCGTTCGCTTGCTGATCGGACCATCGCATCGTGGGTTAATACCGGCGAGTGCAATTACTGGCGCCGTCTTCCTGATTTTGTGCGATCTGGCTGCTCGCACGATTCATCCGCCCACGGAAGTTCGCCTGGGCATCATTACAGCATTGTGTGGCGCACCTTTTTTTCTCTTTCTATTGCTCCGCCGCTTTCGGGAGACTGCCGCATGATCGCCGCACTCGAAGCACGCAAGGTATCGATGTGGCGAG
>JBFXAV010000329.1:0-4279 GCA_050183935.1 Candidatus Korobacteraceae bacterium
TTGCTGTTGGGCGTTGTTCTTCTGGTTCCCGTACCTCTCTCGCATGCGCTGGATTCCACGGTCGATTTCTCCAGCCGAGGTGGCGTAAGACACTCGGATGTGCTCCTCCGTGCCAAAGGCCTCACCTGGTACTGCCACCACTTTTGCCTCATGCAGCAGGCGACGGGCAACATCGCCGGGAGACTTCAATCCGCCGCGACCCAGGAAGGCCGAGACGTTCGGGAATGCATAGAACGCGCCATCCGGCATATTGCAGCGGATTCCGGGAATCGAGCGCAGACCCTCAACGATACGGTTGCGCAGGTCAATGTACTCACGGCGCATCTGCTCCACTGGCTCCTGAGAGCCATTGAGAGCGGCCACCGCGGCCTTTTGCACGATTGAAGTCGGGTTCGACGTGCACTGGCTCTGCAGCTTCTGCACAGCCGACACAATCGGCGCAGGCGCCAGCGCATAGCCAAGACGCCATCCCGTCATGGAATAGGTCTTGGACAGCGATCCCAGAATCAGCAGGTGTTCCTTGGCATCGAGCAGTGAGCCCGCCGAGAATCGCTTGCCGGTGTAATCCAGGTAAACGTAGCACTCGTCGGAGAGCACGTAGATGCCGCGACGGTGCGCGATGCGGATGATATTCGCCATGTCCTCCTGGCTGATGACTGCGCCGGAAGGATTATTGGGCGAATTCAGGATAATGAGTTTGGTCTTGGGCGTGACGGCCTTCTCGACCATCTCCGCTGTGACCGCGAAGCCGTTCTCTTCCTTGCTCTCCACGAACACCGGAACGCCGCCCGCATAGCGGACAATGTCCTTAAACGAAACCCAATACGGTACCGGGATGATGACCTCATCACCGTGGTCCACCAGCACCTGCACCAAATTGAACAGGGCGTGCTTGCCGCCGGTTCCGGCAATGGATTCCTCGCGGCGGTAGTCGGAGCCGAAATCGGCGGCATGGCGCTTCACAATCGCATCGCGCAGCTCAGCAATGCCCGCCACAGGTGTATAGCGGGTGAAGTTGCCCTGGATGGCGGCAATCGCCGCATCCTTGATGTGCTGCGGGGTATGGAAGTGGGGCTCGCCAGCGCCGAAATCCACCAGGTCGGCCCCGGAGGCGCGCAGTTTGTCGGCCTCCGCCACAACGGCCATGGTGGCCGAAACTTCAATGCGATTGATGCGCTCCGTCAGCTTGACTGCGGCTTGAGTAGCAACTGCCATTGTCGTAAATCCTGTGCGTTCGAGAGGGGATGTGAGTTTGCCCCGGCGGAATCCCGGCCAGCGGGCGGCCCAGCTCTCCTTGAGTATCCTAAATGCTAGGGGAAAAACCGGGAAGGCTACTTTCGCTAGTATCCTAAAGTGGCATTGATGGTTTTTGTGTTTTCAGGACGCCCCATATCATTGCCCCGTCAACCAGCAGCATTGTCAGGATTGTAATGGCAAGTAGTTTCAGAGGTGAATACCCGAACAACAGCCCGAGGATGCCCGCCAACAATACCGCGAACAAATTGGTTCCCAAAGCAACGTAAAAGGTAAGAAGCTTTACTCTTCTGCTAAAGAAATCCTCAGCCATTAGCAATCAATTCTCGCGCATCCATTTAGGGCACTACTTTCGCCGCCGGGCATTGCCTCCCGCCGCAGGCGTTAGCTTCGGAGTCCGAACTTTGCTTTGCAGGCGCTTTTCCACCAGGTCCGGAATCAGGCCGTGCACCGAGCCGCCAAGCTGCATGATCTCCTTCACCAGCCGGGAGCTGACGTACGAGTAAGCCTCGGCGGGCATCATGAAGACCGTTTCAATCCGTGGGCTGAGCTTGCGGTTCATCAGCGCCATCTGGAGTTCATACTCGTAGTCGCTTACCGCGCGAATGCCGCGCAGAATAATGCGGGCGTTGGAGCGCTCGGCGTATTCAACCAGCAGCCCCTCAAAGGTATCAATGCGAACGTTGGAGTAAGAAGCGGCTGCCTCTTCCAGCATCTCCCGCCGCTCTTCCACCGTGAACATGGGGTTCTTTTCGGGATTGTGCAGGATGGCGACCACCAGCTCGCCGAAAATCCGGCTGCCACGGTCAATCAAGTCCAGATGACCGTTGGTGAGCGGGTCGAAGGATCCGGGATAGATGGCGGTGACGTGCTTCAAAGGGCCTCAGTCAGCGTACATCTCGGAGCAGAAGTCTATACGAAACTCCATCTCGGGCGCAGCAATCTTGCCCAAGAGTCCCTCTGAGCTTACTCGTAGTAGGTGGCGACCGTGGTATCCGTTTCCCAGACCTTTACCTGCTTCACCTGTACGCGGCCTTCGGTGCGCTGGGCAAGCAGGGATTCGACTTCGTCATAAAAATACTTCGCCATGTTCTCGGCCGATGGATTCAGAGTCTGGAACGGCTCAATGTCGTTGAGGAACTGGTGGTCCATGCGGTCAATCACGCTGTTCATGGCCGACTTCAGGTCTTTAAAGTCATAGAGCAATCCGATGTTATCCAGCTTATCGCCGGCCAGGGTGATACGAACCTTGTAGTTGTGCCCGTGGGGGTTCTCACACTTGCCCCGGTACCCGCGCAGCGCGTGCCCGGCGGCAAAACTCTCTTCTACACTGACCTCGAACATGGTTCCTCGCGTCTTCCATATTGTAGCTTTTTTGATCTCGCCGCAGTTGGCACAGCCGTGGGAGCCGCGAAACACCACCAAAGCCGCGGTGCAGAGCTAAACCACAGAATTGCCATTTTACGACCCGCCGCAGGCATCCAGGCCCGGCCTCAGATTCCCACTCTCCAGATCCTTCAATTGCATAACTCCCCGGTCCACGATGTGTCCATCGCGGGCGATGGAGGAAAACGTCATGGCTTCCGACGTAAGCTCCACCAGCATGAAGCTATTGTCCTGGTCGAAGCCGCAGGCCGTCTCGCTGCCTTTGCGGATGCCGGAGCGGCGTAGCTTGCCCGCGGCCCCGGAAATAAAGTATTGAATGCCGTTTTGTGGTCGCAGACGCTCGTAAAAGTGCTCGTGACCGGCAAAGACTACATCGACTCCGTGGCGCTGAAGGAGAGGCTCGAGGCGCTCCCGCAGCGGCATGGAAGGCCCGTGACGCTTCCCCGAGGAGTAGAGCGGGTGATGCATGAAAGCGATGGTCCAGCGCTCTCCGGGACGTGCTAGTTGCTCTTCCACCCAGCGCACCTGGGTGTCATCCATCAGGGTGCTGTCGATTGCAAGAAACCGAACTCCGGGGCGGGGCTCGATCGCGTAGTAGCGCTTTCCTCCCATATTGAACAACGGATAGGAAGTCTGCGCCGGGGGCTCATCATGGTTTCCCAGCGACGCATAGAACTTCACTCCAGCATCGAGCAGAGCCGCATAGGGCTGCTCAAACTTCCGCTGGAAGTCGCGGGGCTTCTCGCCCCCATACATGTTATCTCCCAGCATCAGCACAAACTCGAACGGGAAGTTCGTTCTGGCCTCAACCATGCGCTGGGCGATTTCCCGCTGGTGGCGGCCTCCGGTGCCTGAGTCGCCAATTACAGCGAACCGAACCACCTCCGGATCGCGGGTACCGGCTTGCTGTCCGGAAAGAGAAGCAGGACCAAGCAGAGTGGAGGTAAGAACCAGAAGGCCCAGAAACCATGCGGAACGCATACCAAAACCTCTTCGCGCGGCCCGACCAGACCGCCCCAAGTCATTGTCAGGATACAGGATTCTGTCGGCTCTACGCCGTGTACACCGGAAGCCGCGGCGCAAAAAAGTTGTATCCGAAGCCGTGGTCGCTGCATCCTCAAATACTCTGCATTTTTTCAGATTTCGAGGGACCCGCAGTGGTGTGCTACCCGCGTGTCCGCTAGAATTTAAGAACGGCAACGGCCAGTGGCCGAGGCTTTGGGTATGCAAGGATCTGGTACGGAACAACGGATAGTTTCTTCCATTACTGCGGATTCCAGCGGCCCGCAGGCAGGTAGTCCACGATTTGAAGCGTTGCTGCGGGTTTCTGACGCCATCGCTAACCATCGTGACCTGGACAGCCTGATCGAGGTTCTGGCCGAGCAATTGCGCTCGGTCATGACGTTCGACTACCTCAGCGTCTCCCTGTATGACCCGGCTGACAATTGCATGAAACTTCGCCTGCTGGTGGCCCCTCCGGGGCCGGAGCCTCCGGCGGCATTTTCCGTGGGAAATTCCCCATCAGGCCGGGTATTTGAAACACAACGGCCTATGGTCATCAGCAACCTCGAAGAGCATCCACGTGATTATGAAGTCTTGGAGTACCTATACTCCCGCGGCGTTCGCAGCGTGGGAATGC
>JBFXAV010000330.1:0-4279 GCA_050183935.1 Candidatus Korobacteraceae bacterium
CTGGAGTGAGGGTCGCGCCGTGTATTTCCCGGGCGTTGCTGTTCCATGTTGGACAGGGTTCATTTTGGGACGATGACCAGGTGTCGGGGCAGGCATTCGGTGCGTACCGCTTGCCGCACACAGAGTCGGGGTGGAATGGAAAGCCGACGAATGCCGTCGTGCGCCACCAGACTTCAAGCCCTCTGCTGTGCATTTTCTTCTGCTATACTCCGCGATTTAGCCTTATCTCAACTATCCATGCTTTATAAGACGTTAAGTGCTGCTGTCTACGGAATTGATGCCAGCATTATCGAGGTGGAAGTGGATGTCTCCGGCATCCGCTGCACCGAGGACCACTTCACGACCGTCGGGTTACCGGACGCCGCCGTCCGCGAGAGCCGTGAACGCATCCGTGCGGCGCTGAAGAATTGCGGCTACGACATTCCTCCCACCCACATCACCATCAATCTCGCGCCCGCCGACATTCGCAAGGAAGGCTCCGGGTTCGATCTTCCCATGGCCATGGGTATTCTGGGCGCCTATGGAGGCCTGAGTTCGAAAGACCTTTCTTCCTGGGTTCTTGTCGGAGAGCTTTCCCTCGATGGAGGCCTGCGCAGCGTGCGCGGCGCCCTGCCGGTTGCCATTGCGGCCCGCAGCCGCAAGATCGAGAACCTGATTGTTCCCGAAACCAACGCCCGCGAGGCCGCCGTGGTCAGCGGCGTCAAGGTTTATCCCGTACGCTCCCTGATGGATGTAGTGCAATTACTGAACTCTCCCAACGGCGCTCGTCCGCTGGAGATCGATACTTCTGCGGCTCTTGGCGAAGCGCAGCAGTTTTCCGTGGACTTCCGCGACGTTCGCGGCCAGCACACCACCAAGCGCGCGCTGGAGGTAGCCTGCGCGGGCGGCCACAACATCCTGATGATCGGCCCACCCGGCTCCGGCAAAACCATGCTGGCAAAGCGCATGCCAACCATCCTGCCGCCGTTCACGTTTGAGGAAGCGCTGGAGACCACCAAGATTCACAGCGTCGCGGGCGTGCTCGATTCCAGCGCCGGCCTGGTTGGTGTTCGCCCATTCCGCGCCCCGCACCACACCATCTCCGACGCCGGCCTGATCGGCGGAGGCGTGGTGCCACGTCCAGGGGAAGTATCCCTGGCACACAATGGAGTGCTGTTTCTCGACGAATTGCCGGAGTTCCCGCGTAACGTGCTCGAAGTCATGCGCCAGCCGCTCGAAGACGGCACGGTTTCAATTGCCCGCGCCTCCATGTCGCTGACGTTCCCGGCGCGCTTCATGCTTTCCGCGGCCATGAATCCCTGCCCCTGCGGATATTTCAACGATCGCACCCGGGAGTGTCACTGCACTCCGCTCATGATCCAGCGATATCTCCAGAAGATTTCCGGGCCACTGCTCGACCGTATCGATATCCACATCGACGTACCTGCGGTGAACTACAAAGAACTGCGTGGAGGCTCCGTTCCCGAAGGCTCCGAGCAGATTCGCGAGCGCGTAATCCGTGCCAGGGAAGTGCAACTTAACCGCTTTGCCGCCGCCGGGGAGCGCATCTATGCCAACGCCCAGATGACCTCCCGCCAGATTCGTACCTACTGCGATCTCTCCACGGATTGTGAACGCCTGTTGGAGCGCGCCATCACCCAGCAGGGACTGAGTGCCCGCGCCCACGACCGCATCCTGAAGGTCGCGCGCACGGTCGCTGATCTGAACTCAGCGCAATACATCGAGCCTAAACACATCGCCGAGGCGATTCAGTACAGGACATTGGATCGGACGTACTGGGCATAGATCCCAGTAAAACAGCAGCCCGGCGAACATCTGAGCTAAGGAGGGACCGTCACCCATGCCCCAAGTTCTTGTTTACACCTCTTCCTCCTGCTCCGCCTGCCGCACGGTGAAGGATTTCCTCTCCCGTAACCATATCGAATTCGAGGAGCGTAGTCTCGAAGACCCTGCCTGGCTGGAGGAGCTGGCGGATACTCATGGGGCCGCTTCAGCGCCGGTGGTTGTTGTCGATGGTGTTCTAATCGAAGGTTCCCTGCCGGAGATCGCTGCCGCGGTGGGATTGGACTTTTGAAGGGCCTGAACGAGTCATCCTGAGCGAAGCGAAGGATCCCCGGAGTCTAAGCAGGAAGAAATGCCGCATGCAGGCTTTTCGGCCCGCCAGGAAAGAATGCCCAATCAGAGCATGATGCCTCGGCTCGCGCTTCATGTGGCCGATATAACATCGCGAGATGGGACTCGCAAGAAATCCGGGCTAGGCCCCCTTGTGCGGGAACAGCAGCGGTACCGTTTCTTCGGATATGCATAGCCTTGTTGGGAGCCATCCTCTGAGTTCCCCATCCGCCTCGGCGAGCACGGAAGTCTCCTCGCCGGAGTTCAAGCTGCGGCATACCAATTCGGAGCAGGAAACAACTTCGATCTCAGGAATGCGTATCCGGCGCGAGGCAGCACTGCTTGCGGAACGCGCAAATCCGTTGCTCGCATTGCCCAGCAGGCTTGCGCCGTAGCGCAGATAGTTCCACCGACGGGCAGTCTTGAACAGAATTACTTCGAGATGGCCATTCCCCAAACCCTCTCCTAGCGGTAGTCCGCCAAGGTGACGCCCAAAGTAGGTAATGCGCTGGGCGACAACCTGCGTTACCATCGCGCGCTCCCATGTGTCTCCTTGCTTGAACTCCGCCAGGAACGGCTGGAGAGGCTTTCCGAACAGAAGCTGGCGTGTGGATACCGCATAGTACGCCCAGATTCCGAACCATGACTTCAGGCGCGGATTCAGGTTGCAGATCACACGCGCGTCCGCGCCCACCCCGGCGGCTACTGCCCAATAGACTCGACGTGAGCCCGCTTGGGTGGTGCTCTCCAGCACTCCCACAGGAACGCTTCGAATACTGCCGCGCAACAGTGATTGCGCCGCAGCCGCTGGCTCCATGGGGACTCCGAGTTCCTTCGCCAGAAGGTTTCCGCATCCCAGGGGGATCACTCCCAGAGTCGTGTGTTTGCCGCTGGCGACAATACCTTGCAACACTTCATGTACGGTACCGTCGCCACCACACGCAATGAGCGCGTCGAATCCTTCATTCGCCAGACTCGCGGCCTGCTCAGCGCCGGAGGCTCCACCCCGGCTGGTCACAACCAGTGTCTCGATCCCGGCGTGCTCGAAGGCCAGGCGTACCGAGTCAACATCGGCGCTCCGGCGTCGCAATCTGCGTCCGGAGAAAGGGTTGAAGACCAGCACGGCCCTGCGAATCCGCAGCTTGTCTCCCTGCCTGGGAGTTGTTGTCGCTGGCTGGCTTTCGGCTGTTGCCTGGCTGTACTGCGAAGCCTGGTTGTACTGCGAAGCTTGGTTGTACTGCGAAGGAAGAGAAGTCACCGTGTAAGTTCCACCTCTGCGGCTTGGGCATTCGCTTCGTGGAGGTTCGCTTTATCCGTGTTCGTGGGGTTGTAGTCGGACCGTTCACTATCCGTGCCGTGCCTATCCGAAGTTTCTGCCGCCTGCATTCTTCCAATCACAACTTCAGCGGGGTGGTACTCGCGAATCTGCACGCCTTGGTCGTCCACGGTGATGTAGGTAGCTGTCTCCCGAACCCAGGAGCCGGAGTTGAAGTACGCGATCCCATCCTGTTCGAGAGAAATCGGCTGGTGGGTATGCCCGCAGAAGATGGTGTCCACGTTTTTCTGCCGGGCGTAGTTCATCGCTCCCGCCGAGACCTTGGGCGTGAGCCGCAGCCAGCTTGTGTTCAGCTTGTCGAGCAGGTGAGAGAACGCTTTATTCCCGAAGTCCAGCTTTTGCAGCTCCAGGTATGCGCGGGCGCCCAGGTTGCTGAGCAACGCGCTGTTCACCAGGAAGCGATCAA
This sequence comes from Candidatus Korobacteraceae bacterium, assembly GCA_050183935.1. Taxonomy (GTDB): domain Bacteria; phylum Acidobacteriota; class Terriglobia; order Terriglobales; family Acidobacteriaceae; genus DASZRZ01. The sequence continues at coordinate 3,855 of JBFXAV010000330.1, forward strand.
ACTGGTGTCCGTGGATTGCCAGATACCGCTGTCCCTGGAACTGCCAGCCATACTCGCGATAGACGCGCACGCCCACCAGGTGCGACATCACGTTGGACAGCCCGTGGTCGTGGTTGCCTTCCACCCACACCACCTCAACATTCCTCTTGGGATTGGATAGCTTGCGTATGAAAGACAGAAACTGCCAGTGTTCTTTCTTGAGTCGTGCGAAGTTCAGGTCGCAGAAGATGTCCCCGAGCAGAATCAGACGCTCGAAGTGGCTTCTCTTCAACAACCTCACCGCATCTTTAGCGCGGCTGACCTCGGACCCGAGGTGCAGGTCAGAAAGAATCAGCGTATCGCAGGCTTCCATTCTGCACTAGTTGTAGTGCATTTTCGTTAAGGGCGAATGACTCCCAGATCAAGCCTTGATGAAATTGGCAGGG
>JBFXAV010000331.1:0-4274 GCA_050183935.1 Candidatus Korobacteraceae bacterium
GCATTTGGCATGCGGCTGAATATTCCGGCGGGAACGGCCGTCCGGTTCGGGCCTGGAGACACCAAAAAAGTGGAACTGGTGGAAGTGTCCGGTTCTGGCGTAATTCTTGGCTTGAACAATCTGACCGATGGTCCCGTTGCTTCGTCCCGAAACCAGGCGCTTCGCCGTGCACACGAATCGGGCTTCCAGGGAACGAAACTCAAGTGACTCTGAGAATTTCACGCGCGCAGTATGCCGACCTCTATGGTCCTACAACGGGGGACCGCATCCGTTTGGCGGATACGGACCTCTTTATCCAGATCGAAAAAGACCTGACGGTTCCCGGCGAAGAAGCCAAGTTTGGCGGCGGCAAGGTGCTTCGCGACGGAATGGGACAGTCGGCTTCCGCCACTTCCTCCCAGGGTACTCTCGACGCGGTCATCACCAACGCGATCATCGTCGATCATTGGGGCATCACCAAGGCCGACATTGGCATTCGCAACGGCCGAATTGCGGCCATTGGCAAGGCCGGGAATCCTGACATTATGGCGGGGGTGACTCCCGGCATGGTAGTGGGCGCTGGAACCGAAGTAATTTCCGGGGAAGGCAAGATCGTGACTGCCGGAGGCATCGACGCGCATGTCCACTTTATTTGTCCTCAACTTGTATGGACCGCGCTTTCGTCTGGCGTGACCACACTGATCGGCGGAGGCACTGGTCCGGCCACCGGCACCAACGCCACCACCTGCACGCCAGGACCATGGAACATTTATCGCATGCTCGAAGCAGCAGATGCTTTTCCGATGAACTTCGGTTTTCTCGGCAAGGGCAATGCTTCGCGCCCGGAGCCACTGCGCGAGCAGATTGAGGCGGGCGTTGCCGGCCTGAAACTTCACGAAGACTGGGGTACCACGCCTGCGGCCATCGACTGCGCGCTTTCCGTGGCCGAGGAGTACGACGTCCAGATTGCCATTCACACGGATACGCTGAACGAGGCCGGATTCATTCAGGATTCCATTCGTGCCTTTAAGGGTCGCACCATTCACACCTATCACACGGAAGGCGCGGGAGGCGGTCATGCTCCGGACATTATTAAGGTTTGCGGGGAAAGCAATTGCCTGCCTTCCTCGACGAATCCAACCATGCCTTTCACGGTGAATACCCTGGAAGAGCATCTGGATATGTTGATGGTGTGCCACCATCTCAGCCCCTCTATTCCGGAGGATGTGGCGTTTGCTGAGTCCAGGATTCGTGCCGAGACCATTGCTGCTGAAGACGTGCTACACGATATTGGAGCCATTAGCATGATGTCCTCGGACTCGCAGGCCATGGGCCGCGTCGGAGAGGTCATCATTCGTACCTGGCAAACCGCGGACAAAATGAAACGCCAGCGTGGTCCGCTTTCAGGAGAAATGTCCGGCAGCGACAACTTGCGGGTGCGGCGTTACGTCGCGAAAGTCACCATCAATCCAGCTATTGCTCACGGTGTTTCGCACGAAATCGGCTCGGTGGAACCGGGCAAGCTCGCCGACCTGGTGCTGTGGAAGCCCGCTTTTTTTGGAGTTAAGCCTGAGATCGTGCTGAAGGGTGGCTTTATCGCATGGTCGGTCATGGGCGATCCCAATGCATCCATTCCAACACCCCAGCCCGTGCTCTACCGGCCAATGTTTGGAAGCTTTGGTGGCGCGCTGGCCTCGACTTGCGTAACGTTTGTATCCCAATCTGCGCTGGCTGCCGGGGTGCCGGAGCGATTGCAGCTAAACAAGAAAATTTCCGCGGTGAAGCGTTGCCGTGGCCTCTCAAAAAAGGACATGGTGCTGAACGATGCTTTGCCTCGGATTGAGGTTGATCCGGAGACCTACGAAGTGCGAGCTGATGGCGAGTTGATGACCTGCGATCCCGCGCGAACACTTCCCATGGCCCAGCGTTATTTTTTGTTCTGAATCGAAGCGCATGATTATCTCCAGCATTGTTTCCCATGCCGTGCATCAAGACTTCAGCAACAAGGAAGCCGATACCCTTGCGCTTACCTCCGAGCAGCGCCGTTGGTTGCGTGGGCGCTTTACAACCACCAAGGGTCGTGAAATTGCGCTGGCCCTTCCAACCGGAAGCAAACTGCACCCTGGCGCCATTCTGCTGGTGGAGCCCGACTGGTACCTGGCGGTGGAAGCAGCACCCGAGAATCTGTTAAGGATTTCTCCGCGTGACTGGCCCCATGCGGTAAGCATTGCCTTTGAAGTCGGCAACCGGCATTTCCCAGTAGCACTCGCTGGTGACAAGCTCCTGGTACCGGATGATCCTGCGATGGTACAGCTCCTGGACAGAATTGGAGCGGCCTGGGAGCGGTGCTGCCAGGTGTTTCAGCCCATTGGAGACGCCCACCGGCATGACCACTGAAAGCTTGCTGACATTGCTTCAATTCAGCGATGGTCTTTTTCCTGTGGGTTCCTATGCGCATTCTTTTGGCCTGGAGTCCTACGTTCAGGACGGGAGGGTTCGCGATGCAGACGGAGTGGAGCGATTCGTCGCCACTCACCTGGAATGTTCTACTGCGCCTGCCGATGCTGCAGGGGCCCTCATTGCGTGGCGCTCCTCACAGGCCGGTGACTTTCCTGCCTGCCTGCGCCTCGATGCCATGCTGGATTCCATGAAGTGCGCCAGTGAATTACGGGATGCAAGTCGGCAGATGGGAAGGCAGACGCTGCGAGTTGCGAGTAAATTTGCGAATCAAAGTCTTGTGACCCGACTCCTGCGTGAGGTGGAAGCAGAATCGAGCCCCGGCCATCATGCCATCGCATTTGGCATTGTTGGAAACCAGATGGGATGGCATGAAAGGGAAGTCTTCTGTGCCTTTCTCTATTCCACGGCCTCTGCATTGGTCCACGCCGCCATTCGCTTGTTCCCACTGGGGCAGCTTGCAGGGCAGCAGATTCTCTTTCGTCTGTTGCCCTTGATCGCGCGATTGGCGGAGGAACCCATGGCAACGGACGAGTCCGGCATCTGGAGTTTCAATCCCTCCCAGGAAATCGCGGCAATGCAACATGCAAATCTGGAAGCAAGGCTGTTTCGATCATGATCCCCAAACCGTTAAAAATTGGAATCGGTGGTCCCGTAGGCTCCGGCAAGACTGCCCTGGTGGAATCCCTGTGCACGCGCCTGCGTTCCCATTACGACATCGCCGTGATCACAAATGACATCTATACCCGGGAGGACGCAGAATTCCTTTCCCGGCGCGGCGCATTGCCGATTGAGCGGATCGTCGGCGTGGAAACAGGTGGCTGTCCGCACACGGCAATCCGCGAAGATGTATCGGTGAATCTGGAAGCGGTGACCGGCCTGATGCGGCGTTTCCCGCAAATGGAGCTTCTGTTCATAGAAAGCGGCGGCGACAACCTGGCCGCAACCTTCAGCCCGGAACTTGTAGACGCGACGATTTACGTGATTGACGTTGCCGAAGGCGATAAGATTCCGCGCAAGGGGGGGCCGGGGATCACTTCATCGGGATTGCTGGTCATCAATAAAATCGACTTGGCGCCTTATGTGGGCGCTGATCTTGCAGTGATGGACCGAGATGCGAAACGAGCTCGCGGCGACCGCCGTTTTGTATTCACCAACCTCAAAGATGGAACAGGCGTCGACCAAGTCATTGGCTGGATCCAGCGCGATCTCCTCTTTGAATCCTGACACGGCGAGTCCTGAAGCGGTTCCCAAGCGAGTTGGACGCGATGGCTTCCTGCGGCTGCGCTTTGAGCGACGCGGCGAGGAGACCGTCCTGAGCCACTGCCGCTTCGCGCTTCCCTTGCAGGCGCAAAGAGCTGTTCGTTGCCCGGACGGAACTGCCTACCTCATGATGCTGAACCCCACAGGCGGCGTTCTGGGGGGAGATTCCCTGGTCACGGAAGTCACGCAGGGTAAGGACACGCACGTCTGCCTGACGACTCCATCGGCAACTCGTATCTATCGAACTGCAGAGCATCCCGCTGTGCAATCTACTGCCATACGGCTTGCCGAAGGGTCCACGCTCGAATACTTTCCCGACCACGTCATTCCCCACGCGGGATCTGCTTTGACGCAATCGTTGCGCGTGGACATGGCAACCGGCAGCAAAGCCATTCTTTGCGAGGCGATGGCATGTGGGAGGCTGGCCGCTGGAGAGCGCTGGCAATTTCGTGAGTTCGATTCGTTGACGGAGGTAAGCTTCGGCAAAACTCCCATCTACATCAACCGGACGCGCATTGTTCCCTCGCGCGTCGATCACGGACGATGGGGAATTATGGAGAACTTCCACTACATGG
>JBFXAV010000332.1:0-4272 GCA_050183935.1 Candidatus Korobacteraceae bacterium
GGGAATTGCAGCTAAATTTTCGGGTGCGTTCGGAAGCTAAGTTATAACGCTGGCGTTAAGCGTGTCAAGGAAGAATATGCGTGCTGCTGTAAGGCTGGCAAGACCTGAGTGGGCCACCCGCACAGAAAAGCTCCGCGAGAGATTGGAGCTTACCCAGACAGAATTCGCTGGTTTGCTGAATGTATCGGCAATGGCAATTTCCCGCTGGGAGCGAGGCATCAACGAGCCCCCAGCAGGAGCCTATATTCAGCTAGGGAAACTGGCGGGTAACTCCGACTGCTGGTTTTTCTGGGAGCGTGCTGGTTTGAGCAAGTCCGACGTCAAGCGGGCATTGGATGTGCACTAGCTGTCCCTGCTTGGTGCGACACCCCTCCGCGATTCAGATGTTCTTATTCCCTGCCCGGAAGCAGCCAGCGGAAAACCAGATTCACCAACGCCAGCACAATCGCCCCGAGGAACGCGGCTAGGAAGCCGCTGATGGTAAACCCCGGAACCAGCCACGCAGCCAGCTCCAGCATAAGCGCGTTAATCACGAACCAGAAGATTCCGAGCGTGAGCAGAGTGAGCGGAAACGTGACAACTTTCAGAAAAGCCCCCAGCGTGGCGTTCACAATGCCAATCACCAGAGCGGCCAGCAACGCCGGCAAAAGGCCATCGACACGAAAGCCGGGCACCAGCCAGGTAACAATCAGCAGCGCCAAGGCGCTGAAAAGCCAGTTCAGGAGCAGGCGCATGGTTGGATTTCCGTGCAGAATCCTACACTATTTCCGATGGTTACCACCTGTTGATCCGAGGGGGAACTGAGGAAAGTCTGCGGAAGCGCGGAATGCCTAGTCGCCAACGCTGGCTTCTTCACGCGGAGATGCAGACCGCACCCGCACGCCTTCCAGCAGCTTCAATACGCGATATCCCAGCAGCGCCGCCAGCACTGCCCCGTAAACCAGGGGCTGCCGCACGTCCGCCTTTACCAGCCACCAGTAGTGCAGCACTCCTGCAATAGCGGAAGCGTAAATCAGCCGATGGACCGCCTGCCAGCGCTTGCCACCCAAACGGCGAATCCAGCCCTGCGTGGAGGTCAGGGCCAGCGGCAGCATAAGAACAAACGCGGTAAACCCCGCAGTCACGAACGGACGCTTGCCGATATCAGCAACAATTCCCGGCCAGTCAAAAAACTGGTCCAGCCAGACATAGGTCGTGAAATGCAAAGAGCCGTAGAAGAACGCGAATAATCCGGCCATGCGGCGAAATCGAATCAACCAAGGCACGCCTGCCAGCTTCCGCAACGGGGTGACGGAAAGCGTGATCAGCAGAAACACCAGGGTCCAGGTTCCCGTGGAGCGGGTGATGACTTCAATGGGATTCGCGCCCAGCATTCCTGCGAAGCCCTTCCAAACCAGTCTTCCCAGGGGAATGAGGCTGGCGAGAAAGGCCAGAACCTTGAGCCAGCGAATGTGCTTGTTGTTCACCATGAATTAGATATCGGAAACAGCAACGCTGGGAGCGGACGTATGGTGCGCCACGGCATTCAGTAAAACTTTTTCAGGTCCATGCCTGCGTACAGGCTGGCCACCTGGTCGCCGTAGCCGTTGAACATCAGCGTGTTCCGCTTAAAGAACTCGCCGATGCGGCGCTCTTGTCCCTGGCTCCAGCGACGATGATCCCCGTTGGGATTCACGTTGGACTAGAACCCACACACATGAGGCGCTGATGTGTGCCAGGCCGTCAACGGCTCCATTTCACCAACGCGGATCTTCACGATCGACTTGGCGCTCTTGAACCCATACTTCCATGGAACCACCACGCGCACGGGCGCGCCATTCTGATTCTGCAGGGTTTCCCCATACAGCCCGAAGCACAGGATCGCCAGGGGATGCATCGCCTCATCCAGCCGCAACCCTTCGATGTACGGCCAGTCGAGAACATCAAGGTGCTGCCCCGGCATCTGCGCAGGATCGAACAGCGTGGTGAACTCCACGTACTTTGCCTTCGATGTAGGTTCTACCTGCTTGATCAGGGTATTGAGCGGAAACCCTACCCATGGAATGACCATGGACCAGCCCTCCACGCAGCGCATCCGATAGAGCCGCTCCTCAGGGGTGGCGAGTCGCACAATCTCATCGATGTCATACGTTTTGGGTTTCTGGACAAGACCCTCGACTTTAACCGTCCAGGGACGCGTGCGGAATTTCTTGGCGCGCTCCGCAGGCTCGTACTTATCTGTGCTGAACTCGTAGAAGTTGTTGTAACTGGTAATGTCTTTGAGCGGCGTCATCTTCTCTTCGGTGCCGAAGGGGCCCTTCACCACGTTCTGAATTTTGGTCGCGGCATCCGCAAGGAAAGAAGTTCCCACCAGTCCCGCGCCAGCCAGCGCGGCTGCGCCCGCCATGAACTTCCGCCGGTTCAGGTACACGTCTTTCGGAGTAATTTCGGAGGAGGGAATTTCCTTGTCAGTCTTGATTAGCATTCCAGGCTCCCTTGACGGCGGTTCCACAAGTTTACCCCTGGTCGGATGCCCGGGAAGACCGGAAGTTTCAAAAAGCCTCCGTTTGGGCATTCTTCTGTTCGGCGTCGGCTGATTCCGAGACTTACGGCTGCTTGGTCCACTGGGCCATGATCGGCTACGACAGCGGCAGATTCACCCGCACTCCGGCAGCGTCAGCAGCTTGTCCCGGGCGGTCAGGTCCGGGGTCGAGCACAGGAACTGGTGTTCGGGGCCACAGAAGGGGCATTTCCCCAGCCGGATGTCGGATTCCCAGCCATCGCGACCGCGCACGTAGAAGCGGTCGCCACCTTCGGACTGTAAATGCCGGATGATCTCCTCGGACATCAGTGTTTGAGTCCAGCCATTTTCGTCGCCAATGCCTACATAGCTGATATGCCGGTGCGGGTCTTCGTCCTTGAACTTTCGCGTGATGCACACGATTCGTTTGCGGGCCACAGCGCGATTAGACCACAAGAACGGAGTGTCTTTGCTCGTCTCAGCGTTACAATCCTGCCATGGAGCTTGTGGCCCTGTTCCCGCTGGAGATGGTGCTGTTCCCCGGAATGCCGCTGCCGCTGCACATCTTCGAGCCTCGTTACAAGGAGATGATTGGTGAGCTGCTGGCCGACCACCAGCCGTTTGGCGTGGTACGTGCATTGGAGAACGGCATTGCCGAAGTGGGGTGCGCCGCCGAGATCGTGGAAGTGGTGAAGACCTACGAGGACGGGCGGCTCGACATTCTTACCCACGGGCAAAGCCGTTTTCGCGTCATGCGCATCGACCAGGAGCGCAGCTTCCTGCGTGGCGAGGTGCAGTATTTCGACGATGAGACTTCTGGTACGGATCGCAAGAACCTGGCGGAACTTCTGGAACTCCACGCACAAGCTGCCCAGTTGCTGGGTTCCGAAGGCGAGTTGCCGTCGGCGGATGAGCCGGACTTATCATTCCAACTGGCGGGCGCCATGCCCTTTGACTTGGACTTCAAGCAAACCCTGCTCGCAATGCGTTCCGAACGCGAGCGCGTAAAGGCTCTCCAGGAGTATTACCGCGCTCTTCTGCCCAATCTCAAGCGCGCGGTGCATGCCCGCAAAAAGGCAGGCGGAAACGGTCACGTCACCTAGCAAGGCCCTTTTGGCAGCTAGGCCGCCGTGCGCCCTCGTGTCTCCATGCCGTACAACTCCCACCTGCGCTGCGAGCCGGCAGGATCGGAATAGTCGGATACCCCGGCAATTACCGCTTCGCCAGCGCCCTGAGCACGGAAGTAGGCCGCTTCCGGCAGCTCCGCGAAACCGAGCAGCGACGGCATTACGGTACTCATGGCTGCCACCCCGTAGTCCAGTATCCCGTGAACCTTGAAGCTGTAGAGCCGGAACACTCCCAATGGATAGTCGGTCATGAGGGAGTTGCCAAGCACGGCCATGCCCAGAGCCAAGGCGGCGGTGGAAGCTCTCTTGTTGCGTTTGCGAAATGCCACTGCCGCGATCAGGTTCGCGCCAACGTGAATGTAGTCAATGAACGCATGAGTGCGCGCCGAGATCACTCGTGGCTTGTCCAGCAGAATTCCAGCCATTCGGTCCCCCTCCTGCAAAGCGTTTAAGCCGCAGCCCGGGTTCCATTGGCCCAGGGATCGAGAACAACTTTTGTGCAGCGATCCTGCTTGTCGCGAAAAATCTGGTACATACGGGGAGCTTCCTCTAGGGGCATGCGATGGCTGGTCACAAACGAAGGATCAATGTCGCCGCGCTCAATCCGTTCCAGCAGCGGCTTCATGAATCGCATCATGTGAGTCT
>JBFXAV010000333.1:0-4270 GCA_050183935.1 Candidatus Korobacteraceae bacterium
CAGATCACCGCCGCAGTTCCCGTCCACGACTGTATGTCGAAGGCTTCCCGTTGACAAACAAGGATCGTGGCAGGCAAACTAGCCATCCCGAGACATTCTCCGCCTGCGCCCGGGACATAGGTCAAAATTTGAGCGACGAGCGTGGAAAATTGGCCGCCATGCGGGTTTCCTACAGGCTGGAGTCTACACTCGAAAGCGTGAACCAAGCCGAGGAGATGACCACCAAGGTCGCGCTGCAGGCTGGATTTTGCGAGGAACAGGCGGTTTTTATCGCAATGGCGGTGCGGGAAGCCACCGTCAATGCCATCCTGCATGGCAATGGCTACGATCCTGCAAAGAAGGTGGACCTTCAGTTCGAGCAGACGGATGCCAATCTGGTGGTCACAGTTAGGGACCAGGGCCGGGGGCTTGACCCAAACTCGCTTCCCGATCCCCTGGCGCCGGAAAACCTGCTGAAACAATCGGGCCGCGGAATTTTCCTGATTCGCTCGTTCATGGATGAAGTTTTCATCCGCCCCGTGCAGCCAGGCACTGAAATACGAATGATTAAGCATCTCCACAGCCCCGGAGGCGAAAGCAAGGAGGAAACGAAGTGTCGACAATGAAGAGCAGCACACGGCAGGTGGATGGAATCACGGTGGTGGATCTCAGCGGACGCATCACCCTCGGCGAAGGCAGCGTTGTGCTGCGCGACCAGGTACGCGACCTGCTCGGCAAGGGCGAGAAGAAAATTCTTCTCAACATGGAAGAAGTCACGTACATCGACATCTCCGGGATCGGCGAGCTGGTGAGCGCCTTCACCACCGTCCGCAACCAGGGCGGCGAACTGAAGCTCCTGAACCTGACCAAAAAGTTTCACGACCTGCTCCAGATCACCAAGCTTTACACCGTCTTCGACGTGAAAGACGATGAAGCCGCTGCCGTCGCGTCCTTTGGGCGGTAGCTCTTTACCCAGCCTTTACAAAAATCCCCGGCGTGAAGCCGGGGATTTTTGTTACTGGCAGAGTCTCAGATTTCAAACTAGTGATCGCATTCCGAATACCCACCGGTCCCCCAAAAAGAAGTTCACGACGGAGCACCCACCGATCGCAACCGCGTTAGCGGCCAGCACCGGCAAGCCAATACTGTGAACCAGAGCAGCCGTGATTGCCAGATTTCCGGCCAGCGATACCAAACCGTTCGCCGCATGAAATCCAAGCAATCGGTTGAGTCGCTCCCGCGGTCCACGCCACGGCCGGTCACCCCAGGCAAGCCGCTCGTGCCAGAGGAAGTTGTGTACCAGCGTAAGTTCAATGGCGGCGGCGGTTGCAATCAGGGGAGCCAAGCCGATCTGCGTAGTAAACGTGTGAAGCAAGCCAAGCTGCAACGCCACTCCCACCAGCCCAACAAAGCTGAATTCGAGCCAGCGGCGTCTTCTGGATTTCCTGCCTGAGTTTTGCGCTTCCAGCAATTCCACTCGGTCAAAAGCCAAACGGCCAATGCTTCGGGCTAGCATTACCGTATCGTCTCCTGTAGATACAGCTCGCGAGTGTGCCGAATTCCCGCGACCACCGCCATCAGGATCATGCAGGCAATCGCCACCAGACCACCGACATCCAGCAGCCAATACTGCTCTCCTAGAATGTGCACTTGTGGACGAAGCAACAGCACGGCGTTCCCAAGGATCATCAGAAGGCGAATCTCCGTGGGACCAAACAGTCCGTGCGACATGTGAAACCGCCCCAGTGTGTACGTGGCAAGGTAGGACTCCGCCGAGAGCAACAAAAAACCGGCCAGCATTCCCAGTGCAATTCTGAAGTCGATATATCCAGAGACTCCCAGGCCAGCCATGAGCGCCACCGCGCCAAAGCTGTCGATCACATGGTCCACATAGAAACCATACCGGGGACGCTGGCAGTCGCGAACCCGCGCCAGTGTTCCGTCCAGGCTGTCTCCAAGCCAGTTAAGAACGATCAAAGCCGAGGCCAGCAACAATGCGTATTTGTTCACGCTGGCCAGCGCGTAAGCCGCGCCTGCGAGCAGTTGAGAAATGAATCCGAAGGCGGTCAGGTGATCCGAGTGGAGCGCGCGCGGTGTGCGCTCTGCCATCCATACCAATACCCGTTTTTCGGCGTTGGCCGTAAGTGACCGGTTCACTCGCGGAGCATTCTTGAACACTGGCTTTGCCAGCACGGAATCGAGCGCGCTCATCGGGACCTCTCCAAACTGGAAATGGAAACTCTTGGTTGCTGAAGTACCGCGCGGCGGGTTGCCTCCAGCGTGGAGCGCAGGCTTTCGCGCGGCAAGCCATTTACGATGGGGCCAATCAACCAACCCATGCCAAAGGGAATATCGCGGCTCAGGGACACCGATTCGCAGCGGATGTAGACGCCATCCTCAGCCTGCACATAGCGCCAGTAGGAGTTCATGCTCCACAGAAATCCGTGCTCTTCTCCTTCCGGAACATACGACTCGCCGGGCTTGCCAAAGTTTCGCACTTCACGGATACGCACGCTCCGCGAGGCACTATATTGATGGCGGGCGTCCAGCCTCCCGAACTCCACCTGGTACTCCGCGTCGAGCACCACCGTTATGACGAGGTCTTTCTTCAACCGCATTGCAATCAGCGACCCTTGAGGAGAGCGCGAAACCACCCGCGCGGAAATCACCTCCGGGGAGTAATGGCGGGGAAAGCTGCCGATGTCCGCCACGACAGCCTGTACCTCGTCCAAAGTGGCTCCCGGGAGAAATACAGTTCCTGTCCAGTGGTGAATCAGTCCATCCTTCACCTCGACGGCGATGCTACGTTTGACCAGCACCTCTCCGGCACGAAGGCGTGCCTTTGCCGTCTCCCCCACCTCGGGCAGAAATGTGGTTGTACTGCTCTGCTCGTGAGCAATCCGCTGCTCAACCCTCACAAGGTAATGTTGCAGTTGCGCCAGAGTGGACGGTTTGGGTTCGGCCCAGGATGCCGAACCCGGGACCGCCAAGAGCATTGTGGATAACAAAACTTTCATTGCTGCCTCCGCAGGCATACTTGCCGCTTACGATTCCTGCTGGCAATGCACGGAGCCTCACTGTGGTATTACTTGTAGGTCATCAGGGAAGTAGCAGAAAACTAAGCGGTTAAGGAAAAGCATCGAGCATAGCTCCTGCGCTGAAGCCAAGGCGAATTCTCATAACGATGAGCACTCAGCCAAGACCGAAGCTGTTGCGGTTCGGAGTCTTTGAGGCCGACCCTGCCAGCGGCGAGCTGCGCAAGCAGGGGCGCCGAATCCGCCTCGCCGCGCAGCCATTTGAGATTCTGCTGTTGCTCCTTGAACGGCAGGGAGAGGTGGTCTCCCGCGAAGAAATTCGCCAGCGACTCTGGCCCGAGGGGACCTTTGTCGATTTTGAGCACAGCCTAAACGCGGCCGTCGCCAAGCTCCGGGATGCCCTGGGCGACTCCGCCGCCAGCCCTCGTTTTGTGGAAACTGTGGCCCGGCGCGGCTATCGCTTCATCGCACCCGTGGATTCGGGAACCGTGAATATCACACTTGCCCCGACAGCGAACCTGGAGCCAGCGCCTGCCTCCAGTCTTCCGGGCACGCCAAAGCACGGGTCGCCGCTGGAAGCAGCAGTTCTACCGCAAGAACCTGATTTAGGCCGCCAAACTTCAGGCAAAAGGTTCGCCGCAGGAATAAGACTCGACGAGTTGCTCACCCGTCCTGAAGAGGTCCCGCACCATGCATCCCTGGCGCGGACCTTATTTCTGCTCGCCCAGTTGCTGTATCTGGGCTTCTATATTGCCGCTCTGGCGTTCCCAGGAGACGTAACCGACCTGCTGATCGCGGCCAGTGGACGCCTGCTTCCCGCCGCCATTGTCCTGCTCACTGCAGCCATAGGCGTACCCATCCGCCTCTACCTGATCTCCGGAACGGTGTTCCGTGCCATGGGATTGCGCGACCGATTCCTTCGCCTGCTTTTTCCGGTGATCCTGATCCTCGATCTGCTCTGGGCCGCTTCTCCTTTTTTTCTTTCTCAAAGCATCGGGTTCGGATTGGCCCTGGCCGCAACTGCCGCCCTCGCCTATCTGCCTTTTGCACAACGCACCCTGGTTCTGATGGGCGCCTTGGGAGCAGAGTACCCATCGCGCTCAAGCTAACGCAGCACTCCTCCGCCATTTATAATCGTATGTTTCCATATGCAGAGAACCGCTCTCTATGACGCGCTGCTGGCAGCCGGGGGAACCGTGGGGGAATACCTCGGCGCGGAGACCGCTCTAAGCTTTGGCGATCCCGATGCCGAGTTC
>JBFXAV010000334.1:0-4246 GCA_050183935.1 Candidatus Korobacteraceae bacterium
AGCTCAGAAATCCCTTCATACATGGTTGCCGGCGCTGGAACGTACAACCAGGTGAGATAGTTCAGAAGTGAGGCAGGGTTGACCTGTCGCCGGACTCCAGCAACTTCAAGCAGACATTTGATTTCCGAGGCAAACGCCAGTGTGCCCCCGGCCTGGGTGTAGTAAAGCTGCTTGATGCCGAAGCGGTCGCGGGCAACCAGCACTCGCCGACGGCGAGTGTCGAGAATGGCAAAGCAAAACATCCCGCGCAGATGTTCAACGCAATTATCGCCGTACTCCTCGTAGGCATGAACAATCGCCTCAGTATCCGACGATGTGGCAAAGGCATGTCCCTGCGCGGCCAATTCCGCGCGAAGCTCGCGATAATTGTAGATTTCCCCGTTCAGGACGACGGCGATATCGCCGGCTTCGTTATAGATAGGCTGATGCCCCGTGGCGAGGTCGATGATGCTCAAACGCCGCATGCCGATGGCTGCATAAGGAACGCAATGGTGGCCTTCGTCGTCGGGACCGCGATGCACCATAGCATCACACATCCGCCGCACAACGGGCTCAAAGTCTCCGCCAGCCTTTCCCGCCACTCCTGCTATGCCGCACACTACTTCATAATCTCCCGCGAATCCGGACTTAAATTCTGAAATTCGCCATTACATTACCGGAGCATGCTTGGCGGAAACCCGTAAGCTCCCCGACTCAGAGGAACCGATTGCTTCCTGGTATGCCTCCTCCAACTGCTCCCCAATTCTGTTCCAGCTATATTCCTGCACGACAAATTCGCGGGCGGCCTGCTGCAGCTTCCACCGAAGCGGCTCATCTCGGAGCAAACGCAGGACAGCGGCAGAAAAATCTGCGGGCGAGTCCGCAACCATCAGCTCGCGACCCGGAACCGCGCGCAAGCCTTCACACCCGATACTCGTTGTGACAATTGCCTTACCCATTGCCATTGCATCCAGGAGTTTGAGGCGAGTCCCTCCGCCATCCACAATAGGGCATAGAAAGACGGCTCCACGATCCATCGATGGACGAATATCTTCGGGATTTGGTGTCAAAGTAACCCGTGAGTCTTCTTCCGCCCACTTGGTCATCCATTCAGCGGGATTGCGCCCAGCCATCTCCAGACGTATATCCGAAACTGTTCGCCTCAGTTCCGGCCAGATCTCCGCGCGAAAATATTGGAGCGCCGACTGATTCGGATACCAGTCGAGCGAGCCTGCGAACACCAGACTGTTCGGCTCCTCCGCCAAGCCTAATGGCTGAAAGTAGTCCGTATCGGTTCCATTCTCGACCACATGGAAGTGCGCTTGTGGATTGATCTTCTGCAGCAAGACGCTGTCTTCCGAAGAAACCGTCAAGTTCACGTTGAACCGATGGCACACTTCCCTTTCCAGCCTCTCCAATTTGCCCGCCTGGCTGCGGAGAAAAGCGATCGAAATAGGATTTCGGTTCACTTTGGCACGACGCCACAGCATGGCCGATTCGCAGTTGTGGTGATTCAGCACCTTGCGAAAGCCGGCGGAAACTTCCGTGTAGAGCGCCAGATCGGAGGAATCCAAGTGCAACAGCGCGCCAGGATTCTGCATGAGAATCCTCCGCCATACTGACTCCCGCTCAAGCGACCAGAATGCCCGCGGAGAAAATGGCTGACGCATCCATGGGCTGAGCACCAGGCGACCCCACCAGTGACCTCCTTTCCAACGTAGAGGAAGCTCCCAGAATTCCACGGAGCTACAGTACGTCAGCAAGTGTTGCTTATAAGATTCCAGCTTGTCCTGAGGCTCAGCCAGCAGATTGAACGCGACCAGATGCACTTCATGCCGCTTGGCCGCCTGTCGTAGCAGGTGATAGCTGCGCTGATGGGATCCGCCTCTTGGAGGATACGGAATAAAGTGTGAAAACCAGAGGATCTTCATCGGCTGCCGCCCAAAGAGCGATATAGGCTGAGCATTTTCTCCGCCATGACTTCATCCGAAAAGTGATCCTGAACTCGCTTCCGTGCCCGTTCCCGCCGCTCGGGCGTGTCTTGAGCCATGGCTCGCAGACATCCCTCCGCGATCGCCGCTGGATCAGCGGACGATACCAATTCTGCCGTCTGGGACGCCCCAATCACCTCCGGAATCCCACCCACGGCACGTGCTACCACCGGGACGCCCATGTACATGGCCTCGAGCAGCGCAGTCGGAAGTCCCTCATGATCGGAGGACAGTACGAAGACGTCCATGGCGCGGAGAACATCCGCTATGTCACCGCGCATGCCCAGCATTCGAAACGACGCGCCAAGGTCCAACTCGCTAGCCAGGCTCTCGATGGCAGCACGCTGAGAACCATCGCCAGCTACAACAAAAACAGCATTAGGACGGAAGATGAGCATATGTCGGCACGCCTCTACAAACAGATCCATTCGCTTAACTGGTTCAAGGCGTGCGGCTGTCCCAATCACAATAGCCTCGGGCGAAATCCCCAGCTTTGCTTTTGCCTCGGCATTGGAAAGCTTTGAGGCAGTTCCCTGAAGATCGATGCCGTTGTTCACAACCGCTATTTTTTTGTCTGGCACACGACCGCCAAGTTGGCGACGTATATCTTCCGTAACTGCCACGATGCGGCTGGCTGTTCGGGCTGTCAACGTACGATCCGCAGACAGAACGGCTCCGAGCTTCAAACTCTTCCATCCCCGGAACGGCTCCGGCAGCCCATGTTCGGTTCTGACTGTGAATGGGATCGCAAGTTTGCGAGCCACCATTGCAGCCAGAAGGTGCTCTTTGTAGCGATGGGAATGTAGAACTTCGATATGGCGGGTGCGGAGAAACTCACAGCACTTGTGGAATATGTCCATCAGGCCCAACGTAGCTTCGGGCACTACCAGAACTTCGATTCCGGCAGCACGCAATTCATTCGTGAGCCTGCCTTCGTTCAGGACGATTGCACAAACGCTTGCATCTGACTTGTTTGCCAATGCGCGGCAAAGCGTGGCGACCTGGACTTCAGCTCCGGCCCAAAGATCACCCGAAGCCATATGGCACACGGACAGAACCGCCTTTGAGCTGGGAATAGCCACGGGCGCAATTTCCTGAGCAACGGGCTCAACTACGCTGGGTTGGGCGCCACGAGACAAACTTTTCTCCCGAACAAAACTTCATCCATGCAGTGAGGGTTGCGGCGTTCGCCAGCAGGAAGAATCCTGCCAGGCGGGTCGCCTTCAGCGCCAGCAGGCGTCGCGAAGCAAGTGCGAGCAGTCCCGCCCCGTACAACGCAGCTTGCAACAGGAATACCGAGCGATAGAAATTGTTCTCCTGCCACAGCGCGGCACTGGCGATGAATAAGCCGAGCAGGCCAAAAGGAATCAGCCAGCGACAGAATTTGTGGCTAAACAACTGCCAGCTGAACACAGGATATTGGAACGGGTTCAGCACACGCCGGTGGCTAAACGCCACATCCAGACCGTGAACAATGGTGCGCACTTTACGCTGGAACTCGGCTCCCCCTTTGCGCGTGACGCCGTAGTAGCCAATGCACTCAGGGTCCACTACCGAGCGGAGCCGCTTCTCCGCCACGTGCAACGGTACAAAGAAATCGCTCGATTGATGCGAGTGCCACACTTCACACAGTTCCTTGCGGGCAGCGAAAAACGATCCACTGGCGCTTACCAGTGAACCTACACGAGACTCCAGCCGCCGCAGCCACATCTCAAATCCTACGTAGGAGCCTTCGCCCGACTTGGAGCTGGCAGAAGTCAGAATGCGGTCCTCGCTGCTTACGCATCCAACCGAGGGATCGGCAAAGTTGCTCGCCATCTTCTGCAGTGCGTCAGGGTCCAGCAGCACCCCTGCATCCGTGAATACTATGATTTCCCCCTTGGCACGCTCCCGTGCCAGCATCTGCGCGTAGTGCTTGCCGTGGGGTTCTTTTAGTTCAACCAGCTGCACGCCGGTAGCGGCAAAAGAACGAATGACATCCACAGTGTCGTCCGTTGAACCATCGGAGGCCACAAGAATCTCCAGCTTGTCTGCGGGATAGTCAAGCTGGAGCGTATTTGCAATTTTTTCGTGAATCATTGCGCCTTCATTGTGCGCCGGGATAATGACGGTGATGGAAGGCCAGATCGTGCTTCGCCGGTGAACTCGATTGCGCACGCGCGACATTATCAAGAGAATCGCGGGATACCCTGCGAGGGTGTAGGCCAAAAACGCAGCGCTGATCCAGAAGAGCCACACCATGGGTCAGGCGGCCTCCACGGTCCGCGTATACAGTT
>JBFXAV010000335.1:0-4231 GCA_050183935.1 Candidatus Korobacteraceae bacterium
ACAAAGCCCCGACCGACGTCATTGTCCACCCCGATCGCGGCATCTACTTCACCGATCCCGGCTACGGCAGCCTGCTGAACTACGAAGGTTTTAAGGCTCCTCTGGAATTGAAGGAAGCCGTCTACCACATCGATAAGACGGGCAAAATTGACATGGTGACCGACGAAGTGTTCAAGCCCAACGGGCTGTGCTTCTCGCCGGACTATAAGAAGCTGTACATCGCCGATACGGGTTCCACGCACTATCCGAATGCTCCCAAGAATGTGCGGGTGTATGACGTTGTGGACGGCCGAAGTTTGCGTAACGGCAAGGAAGCGTTCTCCATGCAGCTAAGTCCCTCTGCGCTGGGTCCTCTCGATAGCGGCGTGAAGTCACGTTTGCGCGCGGGAGCCGGCATCGCTGACGGCATTCGCTGCGATACCGAAGGCAACATCTGGTGTTCAGGAGGATGGGTGGGAGCTGGCTACGATGGAGTACACGTTTTTGCTCCGGATGGACAGCGCATCGGGATGATCGTGCTTCCCGAGATCGGTTCCAACCTGTGTTTTGGCGGGCAGAAACGCAACCGGCTGTTCATTACCGCAGGGCAGTCCCTGTACGCGGTTTACGTGGAGGCCCAGGGCGCGCACATTTGCTGACGGACGTCGTTATCCTCTCGCAGCCAAACCGGCCCTGCTGCGGGCGACTTCGTCTGCGACGTAGTCGGAAAATAATTTTGCCAGCCTGGTTGTCACAGGTCCGGGAGCGTTAGAGAACTCGCTTTCCTGTATTCTGCTCACGCCCTGCACCTGGCGGGTGGTGGAAGTAATAAAGACCTCGTCTGCGTTTTTCACGGCTTCAAACTCTGCTGCTTCCTGCACCACGGGGTAGCCTGCTTGCGCCGCCACGTCCAGCAATACCTGGCGGGTCACTCCCGGCAGGCACCCTGCGGAAAGCGGCGGAGTAAACACCGTCCCGCCGGAGACCCAATAGATATTGGCCGCCGTGCATTCGGAAACGTGCCCATGCTCGTTGAGCAGCAATGCATCGTCGAACCCGCGCTGGTGCGCCTGCTCGAACACCCAGGCATTTGACAACCATGAGATCACCTTCACGCCCGCCAGCGGGTGCGCGGCGTGGCGGCTATTCGGCGTAAGCGCCAGGCGGGCAGTACCGGTGCGTGATGGCAAGTCGCTGGTATACATGAGGAGATCTACGTCGCGCATGGGCTCCTCGCTGTGCCAGATTCCTATCTTGTTGTAGATCAAGTAAATCCTTGCACACCCTGACGAAACCCCATTCACCGCCATTAAGGCCAGGAGTTGGGCACGCACCTCTGCCATGGGGTATTGGGTAGGAATCTGGAGTCGGCGGGCGTCCGTCATCAGCCGGTCCCAGTGGCGCTCGAAGGCGAACGGCCAGCCCTCGTAGATGCGAAGGGTACTGAAAACTCCCCATCCATTGATCACCCCGGCCTGTCCGGGCGACAGGCGCACCTGGGTCATGGGAAGAATGCGGTCGTTGTGAAACACCAGATCGTGGAGCATGGCAATTCAAACAATACGAATGTTATGAGCATCATCTGGAAGGCCTATTTTGTCCAGCCCCCCGAGAATGCGCGACCTTGTCGGCCTACGTCTTTCGTACTGTTGTCGGTACTCTCCTGGTTACCGAGAATGTAATGAAACATGTCGCTGCGCTCACGAGGGAGACGGCAGTCACCCAAAGGCAATCGTGATAAGCCATTTAGCTGCAACAATGTGCGCAGGCAAGACCCAGCATGGAAAAACCTTTTGAGGCTAAAGGAAACCGCGTGAACATGACCCCGGACAACCAGAACCGCCGACGTAGAACGCTTGGCTTTTCGCTTCTGGAGTTGATGATTGTTGCCGGCATGGGAATGGTCATAGCTGCGGTGGCAGTTCCCAATATTTTGCGGACCGTTGCCAACATGCGGTTGCGATCCGCAGCAGGCAGCATCTCAAGCATCATTCAGGATGGGCGGGTTCGGGCGATCCGCGCGAACCGGCGTACTGCCATTCTGTTGGTCACCCAAAACAGCGCGCAATTGCTCTGCGTGGATGAGGATCTCGACAGCACCTGCGACCCAACAGAGCGTACAGCACAGATTCCAACCACAGTTACGCGCCTTACCGCTGCTCCTTCCGGCGCAGGCGCCCCCACCACGCTGGATTCTACGGTGGGCATCACCAGCCCCCAATTGGCATCCTTGCCGTCCTTTAATCCGCGCGGTTTACCGTGCCTGTTTGCCAGCGGAGCCTGTACCACCAACACGGGTTTCGTGTTGTACCTCTCCGGGGCACAACCCATAGGAAATCCCTCGTGGGCGGCGGTGAGCATAACCCCTGCGGGCAGGGTCAAGGTATGGTCCTGGACGGGATCAGCGTGGGGAAATTGAGGAGAAAAATCATGACTGGCAACTCACGGCTGAAAGTGTTCCACAGAAAAACCCGGCCGCGCCGCAGTGAAGACGGCATCACCATGATCGAGTTGATGATCGCTGGCGTGGTCATGATCGTAGGGTTCCTGGGCATCATGGCGCTGATTACCACGGCCATCGCGGGCAATGCCCGCAACCGCGGCGACAGCAGCGCCACTTTGATTTCGCAGATGGTGGTCGAGCAGATCACGAATGCGGTTCGAGAAGGCGCCAATACCCGAACCGTTACCGACTGCGCCGGCAATACGTTCACGATCTCTGCGGTTGGAACCACAGGTGGCTCCGGGACTTCCATCACTAACGGCGCCATCAATTTCAACGGATTGCAGGTTACCAACTATTCCATGTTTTACGTAGTCTGCAACGCCACGGGTCAGCGAGCCAGCTATGACGTGCGCTGGAATGTTCGGCTGTTGTCTGCCTCAGGCCCTTCACTGGTGACTGTGGCAGCTCGGCCGCGCGGCTCCAACGGAAACCTTCAGCGATTCGCAATTCCAGTGACGCTGCGCACTATTGTGGGGAGCTAAGCATGCACACACTGTCCGCTAAGTCTTCGCAGCACGGATTTACGCTGATTGAACTGATGGTTGTGCTATTGCTCCTTTCCGTGCTCATGGGCGCGGTGTTCAGTCAGGTCAGCCAGATCCAGGCACGCGCTAATACCGAACAGAGCCGGACCGATACCTTCAGTGAAGCCCGCGAGTTCGTAGACCAAATGAGCCGTGATCTGCGTGGCGCCGGCTACCCAAATGCACGAAACTGGGCCGCCGGAGTGCTGACCACTCCCACCATCAACGACAGCAGGAATGCCGTAGGTCTAGTGCGAGTGGCTGCCGACGAGTTGCGCTTTGAAGGAGACATCGACGGCAACGGCAACGTAGAGAGCGTGGTGTATTCCCTTACGAATACGGGAAACGACTGTCCATGCTTACGGCGTAGCGAACAGACGAAGCTTGCAGCGAATCCGCTTACCGGTCAGGGAACTCCAGCATTTGTAGGCACGGCGGTACAGGGAGTGCAGAATGGAACCACAGGCGATCCGATATTCCGTGCATTCACTGCAAACGGCACGGCGGTTACGCTGCCCGTGGATATCAACAGCAGTCCTGTTGCCCTGACCTCAATCGCCGCTGTCCAGGTTTCTATGACGGTACGGTCGCCAGTTGTCGACGTGCAGACCGGGCAAAGGCCTGGGACGAACCTGCAAACCACCATATGGCTCAGCAACTGCTCGGGCGCTACCACTGGCCAGACCAGAAGCTGTCAGTAAGGGGATGCCATGAGAATCAGCCGAACCAATCTGTGCAGATCGAACCGAGCCAAAGAACGTGGAGTAGCCCTGGTCGCATCTTTGCTCGCGCTGATGATTTTATCCGCGGTGGCGCTGGGGATGATGTACTCGGCGAACACGGAAACCGACATCAATACCAACTTTCGGGATAGCATTCGCGCTCAAATGGCGGCTCGCGCAGGAGTCGAAGAGGTCCGCTCGCGCATGCACCTGGCCACGGGCGTTACCGGTGCCCTTACTCTGCCTACCGTGATGCCCGCCAGCGGAGCCGGAGTACTTTATGTACTGAACCCGAGAGACTCCGAAACGGTTTCGCCGTGGACATCCACCAACGCTTACTTCGACACGGAACTGTGCCAGGAAAACTACTTCACCACCATCAGTAGTCCGGGCGTGGCACTGCCATGCACCGCTGTGCCATCTGGCACAAGCTGGCGCACCACCACGACTAGCATGGATCCCGGAACTTCGTCCGCAAGCGCCCTGGACTATAAGTGGGT
>JBFXAV010000336.1:0-4228 GCA_050183935.1 Candidatus Korobacteraceae bacterium
AAGTTTGGTGTTGAACTGCGGCGACTGGATACCAGCTACTCCATCCAGCAGAACTCCATCAATGTAGGTTTTTCGCGCAACCAGACTGCTCGTCCGGGAAGCCTTAGCAATACCGGCCTGGAGTTTGCCAGCTTCCTGCTGGGGCAGGTCAACTCGACGGTACTGCCGCTGCGTGGCGAAGTACTGCCTTACATCAGAACGTATCAGGCGTCGATGTATGCACAGGATGATTTTAAGGTGACACCACGTCTTACCCTCAACTACGGACTGCGGTTCGACATCTTCACGCCGCTGACGGACCTCGACAACAACTATTCGATTATCGACACCACAAAGCCCAATCCATTTGCCGGCAATCTCCCCGGGGTCTACGTTTTCGCGGGACAAAATGGCGTTGGAAATCGAATCGCCCCCGCCGACAAAAACCAGAACAACTTCGGTCCGCGGATCGGTTTCGCCTACAAGCTGAATGACAATACGGTGGTGCGCAGTGGTTACGGCATCAGCTACTTCCAGACCGGCGCCTACGGTGGAGGAAATAACATTGGCTTTACCGACGGGTACTGGATCGACAATACTGCAATTTCTCCGAATCAGATCGATGCTGCCTTCACCTTAGCCAACGGATATCCCCAGAATCAGCTGATCGTTCCTCCGCTTATCAGTGAGTCTCTCGGAGTAGGAAGTGGCATTACCGTGCGCTACTGGGATCCCGATGCAGCGAAGGCAGCATACTCGCAGAACTGGAACTTGAATGTACAGCGGCAGATATTCACGAATCTGAGCATTGATGTCGGTTACGTGGGATCGAAAGGCACACATCTGCCGACGCGCACGGACATCAATCAGCTGGACCCGAAATACTTGGAGGACCCGTCGATACGAGCGCTGTTGAACAGCAATATCAACGCAACAGCTGTGGTGAACCACCCAGCTGGCTTTAAGCCGCCCTATCCCGGCTTCAATCTGCGGCTCGGACAGGCACTGCGGCCATTTCCGCAGTTCCCGAACATGTTCCCCGGGGGCAGAAGCTCCGACAACAGCGGCAACTCCACCTATCACTCGCTGCAAGCAACAGTGCAGAAGCGCTTCTCCGGCGGGTTGTATGCCAGCGGCGCGTACACCTGGTCGCAGTGGCTGAGCGATGCTCCCAATAACTTCGTGAACAATGCTTCCATCAACCGCAACATCTATGATCGCTCTCTCAGCAAGACATACCCCTCGGCCCATCGGCCCCACACGTTGGCGGTGTCTTTCAACTACGAGTTGCCGGTAGGACCGGGTAAGCCGTTCCTTGGTAATGGGGGCATTGTCGGAAAGATTGTTGGCGGCTGGCAGTTGAACGGTATTCTCCGCTACCAGCATGGAAATCGCCTCGGCATCAGCGCACCGCAGACGAACCCGATCTACGACGGTACGGTCGGAATTGTTGGCGCCGAGTCGGCGCTGGCCATTCCGCAAACCGCGGATCGGGTTTCTGGCGTGCCCATGAAGCTCTATACCGGCGGAGACTTCAACCCCAAGGACCCCACTGTTCGCTATCTCAACCCTGCGGCATACCGCTTGCCGACCGGTATTTTTGGCAACACCCGCGAGTTCGTAGATGGCCTGTTTGGCTGGCGGTTCTTTAATGAGGACATCGGCCTGATCAAGAAGACCCAGATCACCGAAGGAATCACGTGGGATCTCCGGCTGGAGGCCTTTAATGCCTTCAACCGTACCCGCTTTGGAAACCCGTCAACGAATATTGGTAACCCGCAGACGTTCGGTAGAGTCACCAGCGCGAGCGGTCAGAGGCAGGGCCAGATCGCGATGAAGATCACGTTCTAGTTCATGAAACGCTGTTCCCTGGAAGGCTCGCAGATTGCTGCGAGCCTTCCGTTCTGTTGCCATCATCTGGAATTGTTCTCGTCGAGGATCAGATGTCCGGGCTCCAGGCGTTGCTGATGCTAGGACAGTGTAGGAAAAACCGATGCGACTTCTTCAACTGCTCACAGTAACGTTGGTGCTGTCAATAAGCGCCGGAAATATGCTGGCGCAGCAGCCTGCGGCGCCTCCTCCTGAGTTCTTTCCGCAGGTTTCCGAAGGTCTGGGAAACGCCTACTTCCAATACAACTGCGGAACTTGTCATGGCAGGATCGAGCAGGCTCCTACGCCAGACATGCTCAAGCGGCTTACTCCTGAAAAGATCTACGCGACGATCACTTCCGGAACTATGGCAGCCCAGGCAGCGAAGCTAACGGATGAGCAGAAGGTTGCAATTGCCGAGTGGCTAGGCGGAAGAAAGCTGGGAACAGCCGAGAGCGGCGAAGCCAGGTCGATGTCCAACGCCTGCACAACGCATCCGGCGGTTCCGGATCCTGCCAAAGCAACCTCGTGGAATGGATGGAGCGCGGACATCCACAATGCGCGCTTTCAATCCGCGCAATCCGCCGGCTTGTCCCCCGCCGCTGTTGCGCGTCTAGAACTGAAGTGGACATTCGGGCTTCCGCTCACGTCTTCGGCCTACGGCCAGCCCACGGTGGTGGGCGACCGCGTTTTTATTGGATCCGATTCCGGATATCTGTACTCACTCAATGCCCGTACCGGCTGCGTGTACTGGTCGTTCCAGGCGCAGGCGGGATTGCGCAGCACGCCCATGATCGGTCCGGCAAAGCCGGGCTCAACGCAGATGGCGGCCTTCTTCGGCGATATTCGCGGGAACGTGTACTCAGTGGACGCCGCCAGCGGCGAGTTGCTCTGGAAGGTGGCGATCGATCCGCATCCACTGGCACGCGTCACTGCCGGAGTGAAGGTCCATGAAGGCCGGGTGTACGTTTCTGTAGCAGGACTTGAAGAGGTGGATTCCAGTGGCTACGACTACCCCTGCTGCACTTCGCGCGGCATTGTTGCGGCCCTGGACGCTGCGACCGGAAAACAGATCTGGAAGACGTACACCATCGACGAAACTCCTTCGAAGCAAAAGAATTCCAAAGGCGTGGAATTTCTTGGGCCTTCTGGTGCTTCGGTGTGGGGACCGGTGACTCTCGATCCCAAGCGGCGTGCAGTGTACTTCTCCACTGGCAACGCATTTTCCGCTCCGGATGTCGGGCGAGCCAATGCAGTGATGGCCGTGAACATGGATACGGGCAAGATCCTATGGTCGCAGCAGGCGCTGCACGGCGACGTGTGGCACACAGGCAATTGCCCGGCAGGACCACCACCAGCAGGCTTTCCGCCCCGAAGCGCAGGCAGACGCCCCAATGCAGCGCCCCGGCCGGCCCCTGTGCCACGAAGCAATACGTCGCAGGCACGGCGGCCACCTCCGCCTCCCGATTATTACTGTCCCGATGAGAAGAATAATCCGGATTGGGATTTCTCCGCGGGAGTAATTCTTTATGACCTTCCCAACGGAAAGAGCCTGGTCGTTGCGGGCCAGAAGTCGGGCGTGGTGTGGGCTCACGATCCAGATGAAAAAGGAAAGCTGGTGTGGAAGGCGGACATCAGCCGTGGTTCCATTCTGTTCGGGGCAGCCGCCGATGACGAATACGGATATTTTGCAATGCGTGGGGGAGCGCTGGCTGCGGTTCGGCTCAACGATGGCGTGGAAAAATGGAATATCTACATCGATTCTCCACCTGCCATGCAGAACCATCGCGGAATCAGCGCCGCCGCGAGCGTGATTCCAGGTGTGGTCTTCACTGCCGGGCTCGACGGCATGCTACGGGCCTTTGCCACCTTTGACGGCCGGCCGCTGTGGGAGTATGACACTACGCAGCAGGTGACTACGGTAAATGGCGTGAAGGCAAGCGGCGGCTCCATTGGGTCCGCTGGAGCAACGATCGTGAACGGTATGGTGTTTGTGACTTCCGGCTATACCGGTTTCCAACGCGGCCAGCCAGGGAATCTGCTGTTGGCATTCGGTCCGCCAGAGCAATAAGGGCACGCACTTTACCAACTGAGGAGATCGAAAAAATCACAAATCATCCCACAGCATTGATCAGTGTCCCGATTCCCGCGATTGAGATGCGAACCTCGTCACCGTGATTCAATGTGAACGAATCCGGAGGCACGATCCCGGTTCCAGTCAGCAGAAAGCATCCTTTAGGAAAGGAATTGTCGCGGTAGAGATATTGCACGAGCTCCGCCGGGTCGCGCTTTAGCTCCTTGAGGGTTGTTGTGCCGGAAAACGCGACCTTGCCATCGCGCACGATCTCCAAACGGATCTCCGTGGACGCCGGCATCGGAT
>JBFXAV010000337.1:0-4212 GCA_050183935.1 Candidatus Korobacteraceae bacterium
ATCGAGGGGCAGGAGCCCTTCGTTGCCCGCCGCCGTTCCATGGTGCAGGTCCCGGCGCAAACGGTCTATTCTATGGAGACTATTGGCAACCGTCCCGCCATCCGCTTTGAAACCAACATTGCCGGCGCCCAAACCATGTACCTGGAGCAGCCCACAGTCGCCCCGCCCGAGGGCGGGGAGTTCATCCCAGTCCGGCTGGATCGTAAGCCGTTTCCTTACGGCCACGAGAACAAGCCCCACATCAACCTGGACGACATCGTTGCTGCCGACCCGAACACGCGCGGCGGACGCTTCGTACACGATGACCGCGGTGTCTCCAACATCATCTACGGCTACAACAGCAAGCTGCCGCCGCTGGATGAGAAGAACCGTGGACACTTCCATCCCGAAGGCGCGGAGTTCTGGGTGATTATGCTGGGGCAGATTCGCTACCCAATTGAGGGACAGGGTGTGGTGATTGCGGAGGAGGGCGATGTGGTCTATGCGCCTAAGAATACCTTCCACGCGCCTCGCTGGTGGGGAGATGGACCGAGTTGCCGGCTTGCGATGAACGGCTACCCTTCCATCGCGCACCTCTACGAACCTCATTAGAAACACGATGCGGCGGACACGCTCGTGTCCGCCGCTTGGATTCCGTCCAGAGCGCGTTTCCCGAAGGGGTTCTATGGGCTACTTTACCTTCATGGCGGCTCGATCAAACGTCGTAACCATGGCGGCCATCAGCCCATCCTTGGTCACGTAGGCATCTGCCCCGAGGTATGGCTCTGCAAGGAAGTCCGCGTTTGCGCTCCAACTTGCGTTCACCGTACCTTCAACCACAAACGTGTGTTGCGGGGTGAACTTCACGCCGCAAAGCCCGCCCTCTTTAAATGGTTTTACGGCGTTGCGGAACATCTCGGCGACCTTTTCCCGCCCTTGAAGAACCATTCCTCCGGGCAGAAACACCTCCGCGTTATCGGGGTATTGCGCCATCAACCGCTCCCAGTCGCACGCATTCAGGGCTTCCAGGTGCTCATCCACTACCGCCTGCGGCGTCGGACGAGTCTTCAGTGGAGGCAGTTGCGCTTCGGCAGGCTGCCGACTGCACGCTACAATCACGGCTATCACGAACATCGCCACAACTGCCATCACCAATGCTTGCTTCTTCATCTTCATCCCCCAAAACCCTCCACAAATAAGTTGAGATTCGCGGCGAAGTCCAGAGTGCTCAATTGGTCAGCAAAACCGCGCGAAACAGAGGTTACACTGATTTGCACGAACATTCATCTCCATGAAGAACCTACGCAGCAGCAGGTGGTTCCAGTCCCCCGAATACTATGGTTTTGCCCGCCGCGCCTGGCTTCGCTCCGAGGGCTTTCCCGCCGACATTTTCGATGGCAAGCCGGTGATTGGGATCTGCAATTCCTGGAGCGAACTCAACAACTGCAACGCACACCTGCGCGATGTCGCAGTGGCCGTCAAACGCGGTGTGCTCGCCTCCGGAGGCGTTCCGCTGGAGTTCCCTACCATCTCCCTGGGCGAGATGCTTATGGCGCCCACAGCCATGATGTTTCGCAACCTCATGGCCATGGATGTGGAGGAGTGTATTCGCGCCTATCCTCTCGATGGTGTTGTTCTGCTCTGCGGATGCGATAAAACGACTCCCGCGCAACTCATGGGCGCTGCCAGTGCTGACATCCCATCCATTGTTGTTCCCGGAGGCCCCATGCTGGCGGGGCAATGGCGGGGTAAGCGCCTCGGCTCGGGTACCGATGGACGCAAGCTCTTTGACCTGCACCGCACCGGACAGATTACCGACGAGGAGTGGTGCGAAATCGAAGGCTGCATCGCTCGCACCTCCGGGCATTGCACCGTCATGGGTACTGCCTCCACCATGACCAGCCTTGCGGAGGCCCTGGGCATGACCTTGCCCGGCAGCGCCAACATTCCCGCCCCGGATTCGCGCAGGTATGCGATGGCCGAACTGAGCGGCAGCGCAATCGTAGAAATGGTTGGGGCCGACAGGAAGCCTTCGCAAATCATGACGCGGGAGGCCTTCGAAAACGCCATCACTGTGCTTATGGCTCTCGGAGGCTCCACCAACGCGGTCGTTCACCTTATCGCCATTGCCGGTCGCCTGGGTATCCGCCTCACCCTCGCTGACTTCGAACGGATTTCGCGCACGACGCCGTGCATTGTGAACGTTCGCCCCTCCGGCGAGCACCTGATGGAAGACCTGTTCAACGCCGGCGGCGTGCCCGCAGTCATAAATCGCATTGTGGACAAGCTGCATGTGGACTGCGTGACTGCGAACGGCAAGAGCCTTGCCGAGAATGTTCGCAATGCCACGTCACTTGATGACTCGGTGGTGCGTCCTCTGGACCGCCCTCTCTATCCCGAAGGCGGCATTGCCGTGCTCTATGGAAATCTTGCGCCGGATGGAGCCATCATTAAGCCCAGTGCCGCATCTCCCGAACTGCTGCGTCATCGTGGCAAGGCATATGTCTTCGAGAATCACGACCAGATGCTCCAGCAGATCGATCGTGACGATCTTCCGGTGGATGCCTCTACCGTGCTCGTGATGAGGAATTGCGGCCCAAAGGGCGCTCCTGGATTCCCTGAATGGGGTCAGATTCCCCTTCCTCGCAAGCTCCTGCAACAGGGAGTGAAAGATATGGTCCGCATCTCCGACGCGCGCATGAGCGGGACTTCGTTCGGCACGGTGGTGCTTCATGCAGCCCCCGAATCCGCCGTGGGAGGACCGCTTGCCATTGTGAGAACCGGCGACGAAATCGTGCTCGACGTTCCTGCCCGCAAGCTGGAGGTATTGCTACCCGAGTCGGAGATTCAGCGCAGGCTTGGCGAGTTCGCACCTCCGCCACGCCATTATGCCCGGGGCTACGGGCGCCTGTTCCTCGACCACGTAACCCAGGCGAATCTCGGCTGTGATTTCGATTTTCTTGTTCCAGGCTATAAAGAACCCTAGCGCAGAAAACGCTGAGGGACTGCGGG
Organism: Candidatus Korobacteraceae bacterium; assembly: GCA_050183935.1. Taxonomy (GTDB): domain Bacteria; phylum Acidobacteriota; class Terriglobia; order Terriglobales; family Acidobacteriaceae; genus DASZRZ01. The sequence continues at coordinate 2,992 of JBFXAV010000337.1, forward strand.
AAAATGCGTCGGTTCTTGTGTCCTTGCGCGTGCGATGTTGCCGCGTGATACGATAATTCCCCATTAATACGCAGGGCGAACTTTTGCGTCTCGGCTGTTGGCCGTGACCATCCATCTGTCATGTTAGCGCGACGCCGTTTTCTCTCGTTGCTTCCCTTGGCTGCGTTGTCTGCATCCCTGCCGGGCTGCAAGTCTGTCCGCACTCGAGGACCGAACGATCCGATACGCATAGGTCTTTCCATGGACTCTGTGCAGTTGGAGCGCTGGCAGCGGGACCGCGACCTGTTTGTGCAACGCGCCCGCGAGCTTGGCGCAGAAGTATACGTCCAGTCCGCCGATGGAAGTGATGCCGTGCAGGTTCGCCAGGCAGAGAACCTGCTCACCCAAGGAGTGGATGTCCTGGTGGTCGTCCCGCACAATGGTGAAATTTCGGCCTCCATTGTGGACAGCGCCCGCCTGGAAGACATTCCGGTGCTTGCTTATGACCGGCTCATCCGCCAAAGCGATGTGGCCATGTACATCTCTTTCGACAACGTTCGGGTTGGCGAGATGCAGGCCGAGTATCTGGTGAAACGCGCGCCTAAGGGAAACTACATTCTGATTGGCGGATCTCCCACGGATAACAACGCCCGCATGTTCCGCGATGGTCAAATGAACGTGTTGCGCCCCTATATTGATCGTGGAGATATTCGCATTGTTGCCGATCAGTGGGCCAAGGACTGGCTTGCCAGCGAAGCCTTGCGGCATACAGAAAATGCTTTGACGCAGGCGCGCAACGACGTGGTCGCGGTAGTTGCGTCGAATGACAGCACTGCCGGTGGCGTGATTCAGGCGCTCCAGGAGCAGCACTTATCCAGCAAAGTATTGGTGAGTGGGCAAGATGCTGATATGGCTGCGTGCCAGCGCATTGTGGCTGGAACGCAGTCCATGACCATCTACAAGCCCATCCAGCCACTCGCCACTCGCGGCGCTGAACTCGCCGTGGCGCTCGCGAAGCGCGAAACGATTGAGACCTCGGCGACTGTCAACAACGGCGCGAAGGATGTGGCTTCGGTTCTTCTTGATCCCATCACGGTGGACAAGAGCAACATCGTGCAAACCGTGATTCGCGACGGCTTCGTGAAGCTTGAAGACGTGTACCGCAACGTGCCGCGCGATCAGTGGCCCAGGCTTGACTAGAGACTCCATTGACAAGGATTTCACTGTGACTGCCGCCCAGCC
>JBFXAV010000338.1:0-4199 GCA_050183935.1 Candidatus Korobacteraceae bacterium
GGCCTGCACACGGGCGAACGCGTCACGCAGGGGCAGGTGATCGGCTACGTCGGCCAATCCGGCTACTTCTTAACAGGTGAATGATGGCTACTAAAGTACTTCTTCCCGAGCTGGGAGAAAACGTCACACAGGGCGACCTGGTGCGGGTGCTGGTAAAAGTTGGTGACCAGGTTCGCAAAGACCAGCCGCTGATTGAGCTGGAGACCGAAAAGGCCGCCATCGAAGTGCCCTCATCCGCCGAAGGCGTGGTGAAGGCAATTCACGTCAAGGAAGGCCAAAAGCTCAAGGTAGGCGAGCCAATCGTAAGCCTGGAACAAGCTGGCGGCTCGGCTCAGACCGCGGAGTCCCCGAAGGAAGAAGCCCCGAAAGACGAGCCTCGGAAAGCCGCCGCGAAAGACGAAGCGCGGAAACAGGAGACTCGTCCGGCAGAGCCCGCTGCGGCGGCGCCGGTGGCTGAAGCCGAGCGCGCCATGGACCGCATGGATATCGATGCGGAAGATGCGTCAGGGCGTGCCGCGGCAGCGTCTTCCCGGCCCATTCCCTTCCCGGCCCCGGCGCAGCCCCGAGACTCTGGTATCTCTCCCGCGGATGTTCCTGCCGCGCCCTCGGTACGCCAATTCGCCCGCGAGGTTGGTGTGGACATCACCCAGGTTACCGGCAGCGGCGCCAGTGGCCGCGTGACCATGCAGGACGTGAAGGAGTTTGCCCGCCGCCGGGCCAGCGCCCCAGCGACAGCAACTGGCACGCCTGCAGTAGCCTTGCCCGACTTTTCGCGTTGGGGACCAGTCGATCGCAAGCCCATGAGTGCCATTCGCCGGGCTACCGCGCACCACCTCGCCGCTGCGTGGGCTTCGGTTGCACACGTCACCCAGAATGAAAAGGCGGACATCACCTCCCTTGAGGAGTTGCGCGCCAAGTACGGCAAGCGCGCCGAGGCTGCCGGCGGCAAGCTCACCGTTACCGCCATTGCGCTTAAGGTGGTCGCCTCCGCACTTAAGGTTTTCCCGCAGTTTGCCACCTCGCTGGATATGTCCCGCGAGGAAGTTGTTTACAAAAATTACATCCACATCGGCGTTGCCGTGGATACCGAGCGTGGCCTGCTGGTGCCGGTGGTCCGCGACGTGGACAAGAAGAACATCGTGCAGCTTGCCGCCGAACTTGCCCAGCTTTCCGAAAAGGCGCGCAACCGCAAGCTGTCTCCGGAGGAGATGCAGGGTGGGGTATTCAGCATCACCAACCTCGGCGGTATTGGAGGAACGTTCTTTACCCCCATCGTAAATGCGCCAGAGGTGGCGATTCTCGGAATCGCGCGTGGCGAGCGCGAGCCGGTTTGGGACGGCACGCAATTTGTCCCGCGCCTGCGACTGCCGCTGTCGCTCTCCTATGACCATCGCATGATTGATGGCGCGGATGCCGCCCGCTTCCTGCGCTGGGTCGCCGAGGCATTCGAGAATCCGTTCCTGTTGTCGCTCGGGGGCTAGCTGCTGTCACGAGCTTGCAGTATGCAGACGCAACGACGGCTCCAAAAGCGAGGGTTCATTGGTCGCTGAATGAATCCTTAGCAGCAGCAGTCTTTGGCAAAACGTGGCTCTAACTTTGCGCTGAGCAGGCTTCCGTAGTCAACCATCCACCACAGTCCTGATCCCATACGGGAATCGTTGCGAGCACGAAATGGCAGATACCCAGAAGTCTATTGGCATCATCGGCGCGGGACCGGGCGGCTATGCCGCAGCGTTCCTGGCCGCCGACCTCGGCATGCAAGTTACGCTCATCGACCGTGAGCCAAACCCTGGGGGAGTGTGCCTCTATATTGGCTGCATTCCGTCGAAGGCGCTGCTGCATGTCGCCAAGGTCGTGGAGGAAGCCCGCCACGCCCGCGATTGGGGCCTGGAATTCAGCGAGCCTAAAATCCAGCTCGAGAAACTGCGCGGCTGGAAGAACGACGTGGTCAAGAAAATGACCGGCGGGCTCGGCATTCTGGCAAAGCAGCGCAAGGTCACCTACCTGCAAGGCAGCGCTGAGTTCGTGGACTCCAACACTGTGCGTGTCCGCGAGGCCAAAGGCGGAGAGCAGACCCTGCGTTTCGACAACATCATCCTCGCTACCGGTTCGCGTCCGTCTACCCTTCGCTCAATTGCTTTTGAGAGTGCGCGCATCATGGACTCCACGGCGGCACTGGGCATCGCGGACATTCCCAAGACCATGCTGGTGGTCGGAGGCGGATACATTGGCCTGGAACTCGGCTCCGTGTATGCGGCGCTAGGAGTCAAAGTCACCGTGGTTGAGATGACAGGAGGCCTGCTTCCTGGAGCTGACCGCGATCTGGTAAAGCCTCTCGAAGCTCGCGCCCAGAAGATATTCAGTTCCGTCCTGCTCAATACCACCGTCGCCGGAATGGAAGAAACCAAAAACGGTATTCGCGTCCGCTTTGAAGGCAAAGACATCAAGGATTCCGAGCAGGTTTTCGACAAGGTGCTGGTCTCCGTGGGACGGAGGCCGAATTCTGATATCCCCGGCCTGGAAAAGACGCTTGTCACCAAAACCGATCGCGGCTTCATTGAAGTGAATGAAAAGCGCCATACTAAGGATCCCGTCATCTATGCCATTGGCGATGTCGTGGGAGAACCCATGCTCGCGCACAAGGCATCGCACGAAGGCCGCGTGGCCGTGGAGGCCATTGCCGGACACAAGGTCGCGTTCGCGCCACGCGCGATTCCCGCCGTGGTATTCACGGACCCGGAACTGGCATGGGGCGGCATCACTGAGTCGCAAGCACAGGCAGAGAACCGTTCGGTGAAGGTTGTTCGCTTCCCTTGGGGCGCATCGGGACGAGCCACGACCCTGGATCGTAATGAAGGCGTGACCAAGCTCATTCTGGATCCGGAAAGCGAACGCGTGCTTGGTGTCGGCATCTGCGGGGCTGGAGCCGGCGAACTGATCGCAGAAGGCGTACTGGCGGTCGAGATGGGCGCCAACGCCAAGGATCTTTCTTTAACGATCCATCCGCATCCAACACTCTCAGAGACTGTAATGGAAGCCGCCGAGATGGTGTTCGGCACCAGCACGCACGTTTATCGTCCCAAAAGATAAGAAGGCGAGGACGGTTCATGACCGAGACAGCAACATTTGGAGCCGGCTGCTTTTGGACGCCCGAAGAAACCTTCCGTCGATTGAAAGGTGTGGTGAACACTGCGGTGGGGTACATGGGCGGGCACATGGAGAATCCCACGTACCAGGATGTGTGCACGGATGAAACCGGACATGCCGAGGTCGTACAGGTAATGTTTGACCCACAGGTGCTCAGCTACGAAGACCTGCTGAACGTCTTTTGGGGCATTCACGATCCCACGCAAGTTAATCGCCAGGGCCCGGACGTGGGCAGGCAGTACCGCACCGCGATCTTCTTTCACACTCCCGAGCAGGAGCAAATTGCAAAGGCATCCCTGGAACGACTCGCAAAATCAGGACGCTACCAGCGCCGCCTGGCAACGGAGATTGTTCCCGCCACTACCTTCTGGCGCGCGGAGGAGTACCATCAACGGTATCTCTCCAAGCGGGGACTCGATACCTGCCATTTTTAAGCGCGCTGGCAGCTCCCAATACCGGAACTGCTTCTAGCGCGCGCTTGGCTGTTGCTGTTGCCGCCTGACCGTTGCTGCGGGAACAAGACCATTCATTCGCAGATACACCACTACCTGCCCGTAGTGATCGAAGCTGTGCGCGGAAGCAGCGTGCGCGAGATAAAGACGTGAGGTCGCGCCCCGGAACTCCGGTTTGATCTCCTCGGCGGCATTCTTCTCATTAATAACCTTGAATGCCTGATGACAATAGCTGAAAGCATCTTTGAGGTATTGCAGCACCTCGCCCTTGGACTTCAGGTTTGCAGGTCCGTTGCCTCCCGCTGTGTCCGACGGAGGAGTTTTGCCCTCAATGGCGCTGCACAGCATTTTGTTGTATGCCGCTATATGTTTCAGTTGGTCGGCGAAGCTGCGGACATCCTTGAACTCCCCGCCAGAGGGCGCGAAGCTGTATTTGCCGTCTGGCATGGTCTCGGCGGCCGCAACCTGCTCGCTCTCGGCATAGCTCAGTCCGGCATCGAGTTCGGAAGCAATGGTACGCGTCCCACTCTGCGCCAGGCACAGCGGCGTGAGCAACAGTGAGAACGCAGCCAGCACAAACATGAAGGTGCAAAGAGCTTT
>JBFXAV010000339.1:0-4193 GCA_050183935.1 Candidatus Korobacteraceae bacterium
GATTTCCACCTGCCCGGATTCTGTCTTTGCTGGCTCTCCCTGCCGTGGCAGGCCTTGCCCTGCTTGGGGGGAGCAGCCGCTCCAGCAGCCAGGAAGCGCCCGCCTATGTGGGCGCAAACACCTGCGGAATCTGCCATCCGACGCAACTCTCCGTACAGTCTCTCAGTGCCCATGCGCATTCCATATCCCCGGCGGCGGAGCATCCGCTTGCAGGAGCCTTTGCTCCAGTGGAAGAGCTGATTCGGCCCCCGCGCTATCACTATCAGTTTCAACGGGACGGTAACGAGCTTCGTGTGCGAATCTCCGATCCCAAAGAATCCGTGGAAGTGCCTCTTGACTGGGCCTTCGGAGCAGGCGAGCAAGCGGTGACGTTTGTGAGCCGCTTAAACGAAGACTGGTATCTCGAACACTACTTTTCCTATTACGCAGCCACAGGAAAGCTGGGACCAACACCCGGGCACATGGGCATGCGCTCGAATACGCTGGAGCTGGCGATGGGCCTGCAGTACCGATCCCTGGATCCGGCGGTGGGAATTCTCCAGTGCTTTCAGTGCCATTCCACGGCGCCACCCATCGTGGGACACGAAAATTCCATCCGCCCTGCCGAACTCGGCGTGCGCTGCGAAGCCTGTCATGGCCCCGGCAGCCTGCACGTACAAGCGGTTTCGGGGGGAGACATGGCGAAAGTACGCGCACAGATTCTGAACCCCAGGCGCATGAGCGCCTCTGACTTGAACCAGCTATGCGGGCGCTGCCATCGCGCACCCATTGGCGGCCCGGAAGTTGACTTCCGGAATGCCTGGAATGTGCGCCACCAGCCCATCTACCTGAGCCGGAGCGATTGCTTTCTTAAGAGCAAGGGATCTCTTTCCTGCCTTACGTGCCATGACGCACATGCCAAGCTCGATCATGATCTGGCCCATTACGATGCTAAATGTGCCAGTTGCCATAGCGCCGCCAAGCACCCGGCTGCGGCCGGCTATCAACGAGGCAGCGCGACGGGATGTTCGCAATGCCACATGCCTCGCGTGGCAGCGCAGGAAAACCTGCAATTCACCAATCACTGGATCGGGGTATACGGTGAGCAGAAGTTACAGCCACGGTAGGTTGATCGAGTTTGCTGGTTTGATCCGTCGGATCTTCGCGGGCAGGTACAGCTAACAACTTGAAACTTCTTTACTGATTTCGGCTGGCTGATTGCCGAACCCCCAGTCCTCCGGTGGAAACGTTATCCCCCAGAGATTTTCAGGGCTGACGAATTCAATACCGTAGATATTTGCTCCTGGTTGGTCCTCCCACACCACCCGGGCACTTTGCGACCGGCTGGTGGCTTGCACAGCTACCGCCACTTCCATGCCGAGTTCGAGAGGATGCTGGCTGCGCACCTTGGCGCCATGCTTGTTGACCAGAAGCGTCTCAGCTCCTGTATCCAGTTCACTCCCAGCGGTTCCTGTGCCACGGATTCTGAGCGGTATTTTCACCAGGACGCGGGTGCTGCGTCGCCGGTCACTCGGATCGGGAGCAACCTCATTCGCTTGCATCCAACGGCGCCTCCACCAACGCAGTTGTGGATTGTAGCAATCCGCCTAAGCGAATGAACCTACCAAAAGGAATGGAACTTCGGTGTCGGCGAAATCCACCAAGAGGGCTGCTGAACCACTTTGGGACTTACCGGCATGCGATTGAAGAAAAAGGCAAAAAGAAACGCTGCAGGGCGACATCCAGCATCGCCCCGCAGGCAAAAGAACATCCTTTATCTCGGACCTGGATCAATCTGCGAGCGAATCTCTCCACCCCCGAAGTTCGCGCTGTGGACGTTCACGTAGGTCATGCGATTTTGCATGGCCTCGATCAGTTCCGCAAACTGCCCGGCAGTGATTCCTTGCCCGCTTGGGCCAACAACATTGGCAGCCGTCACGGTTCCGGAAATGGTGCCGGAGGGAGTGGGGCAGGGTTGAACTCCGGCAGGCGTCGGAGGCGAGGCCAGATTGCTGCACAGCCACACGGAAATTCCCCCGTTCACGCCCTTTTGCCCAAAGTGGATGTGAGCCTGCGTCACAGCCGACTCCAATGGGGTATACGAGAGCTTGTACTCAAAGCTGGTCTTGTCTCGAGCGATGTTCAGGCGGAAATCTCCCCACGCACTCGTCGAAACGGCTGGCACCTCTTCATAGCCGATCAGCAATTCCTTAAAGTGTTTGTGCTGAGCCAGCAAAACCGCCGTCGCCAGCAGCACGCATCCTAAAACCAATACTTTAGACTTTCGCCGCATAACTCTCCTCTCCAGAGCATCTTGAGTTCAGCACGCGGGCGGAACACCTCCGAGCATCGGCGGTGCGCGAGCTGGGATAGCCCTGGAATAACCGCAGGGTTGTACACCAAATCGCAGGGACTAACAACGGAAAGAAGTGGATGGATAGAAAAAAAACTACGCGAAAGAACTACGTAAACGGATTAAGGCGATCCAAACCCGATGGAGGCCGCCGGAATACCGCAACCCCACTAGCGCTCGTACCTTGTCGGTTGCGGCCCCTGTTCCAGGGTCTGGCGATCCCATATGGCGCCCTCGCGGGTGTAGCTCGCGAGTTCGAAATCCTGGGTTAGCTCCAGGGCATCGGTGGGGCAGGCATCCTCGCAAAGCCCGCAAAACATGCAACGGCTCAGGTCGTAGGTAAAGGTGGTCAGCTCTTTGCGCCGGGTTTTCTCATTGCGCTCGGCCGTGACCACAATCAGGTGCTCAGGACACGCCAGGGCGCACAGGTCACAGGCGATGCACAGCGTTTCTGCGGTATCGGGATTCACGTTCAGACGCGGAGCGCCACGATAGCGCTCGGCGACCTGTGGACGCTGCAGGGGGTACTGCTCAGTGTAGATTTCCTTCGGATGCTGGTACTTGAAAGTAACAACCAGACCACGCAGCAGATCCAGCAGCAAAAACCGATTCAAAGCCTTTTTGAGCCCGCTCAATGTGCACCCCGGTTCACAAAGATGGGTAAACGTCCCGCAAGTGTACCCCAGAGGCAATTCGGAAGCCAGCAGGATCGCGCAGAAATCCCGTAGTGCCCCGGCACGGAAAGCAGAAGAAAGCCCCGACCAGGTTGTGCGCTCAGGGCTTCTTCACCGACGCGAACGGATAGACGAAGCAGCGATCTTAGGCTACTGCTGCGGCTGTTGCGGCGCCTGACCGGGGTCAGCGTCATTGGCCTGTCCACCGGCGCCAGCGCCCGCAGCGCTCGTACAAGTGTCAGCAATTTGCTTTACCTCCAGCGCACGAATGGTCTTCGCGGAACCCATCGTAGACTGCGCCCCGGCTCCGGCTGAGGGATCGCCAGCACCCGAGTAATTAATGCTAACTTCTACTTCCTTGCCCACATACTCGCTTAGATCCCCCGTCATCTGATATGTGGCTCCAGTGCTGCTCACGAGTCGATAGTTCCCTTCCGTGCCTGTCAGACAGCCACGAACGGTCTGCTGGTCCGAACTCATGCCACCTTGGCCGGGCTGCGCACCGGGTTGCGGGTCCGCCTCTGGGGCGCCTTGCCCGGCTTGGGCAAACGCCATGCTCCCAGCCAGCAGCAACGTTGCAAAAAGAGTTGATTTCGTCATGTTCGTAAGGTCTCCTCAAAGACGGTTGAAGAAGTGGCGCTGGTTACTTAGAGAACCTTTCCCCAGGTCAGGTAGCCCAACCAATCCACAAAAAGCTCCCGGGTAAGAATGAGTTAGGGTCAAATAACAGTATTTACGGGAATGCTTCTCCAGCAAAAAGCTGCTGCTTTCGCTTCTCTCATACAATTGCAAAAGAAGTTTGAGGTTCGACTGAGTTTCGACCTGAAGTTATGACAGGACCGTTACCCCCCGAGTTGTGGATGGAAGCCGCCCTGCGCGAAGCCGAGCGTGCTCAGGCTCTAGGTGAAGTGCCGGTTGGGGCCGTGGTGGTGCACGGCGAGAGCGTGGTAGGCCGGGGGTGGAACCGGAGCATCAGCGAGAACGATCCTACTGCCCACGCGGAGATCGTGGCTTTGCGGGATGCTGCGCACCATCTCGGCAATTACCGGCTGACCGAGTGCGAGCTTTACGTCACCCTGGAGCCGTGCGCCATGTGTGCCGGAGCGATGGTACATGCGCGGATTGCGCGGCTCATCTACGGCACGGACGACCCCAAGGCCGGAGCCATCCATAGCGCAATACAGGTA
>JBFXAV010000340.1:0-4184 GCA_050183935.1 Candidatus Korobacteraceae bacterium
AAATGAAGCATGGCCCGAATGCGCTCATCGACGAAGACCTGCCGGTTGTGATTCTGGCTACGTGCGACCGTAACGATCCAGGATCACTGGTGCGATACGAAAAGACGCTTTCCAATTTGAAGGAAGTGAAGGCGCGCTCTGGAAAAGTGATCGCCATTGCCAGCGAAGGCGATGACGAAATCCACGAGTCTGCCGATCACGTGCTCTACGTCCCGCAGGCGCCGGAATTGCTGCTGCCGATCCTGGAGATTGTGCCGCTGCAACTGCTGGCGTACCACATTGCCGTTCGCCGTGGGTGTGACGTGGATCTGCCTCGGAACCTGGCGAAGTCAGTGACGGTGGTGTAAGTGGTCGCTGCGGTTCATCGCAGTTGGGCGCGGCTCTTTTTGAGCCGCGCTTCTCTTTGGAATGGGCACACTGGAATGGGCACGCTGTTTCGCTGCGCTCCGCCAGAGGTGGCAAGGGTTGGTAATTCCTTCAGTGGCAGATGCCTACAATCGGCGCTATACTCCCCGACCGCAGTATAAGGAGGTAAGAATATGGCGAAGATGGTCAGTTGCCGGGAAGTCGGAGTGGACTGCGACTTTGTTGCCCGTGGCGAAACCGAACAGGATGTTCTGCGCCAGTGTGAGGAGCACGCCCGTGATGCCCATGGAATGAGTGAAATTCCAGCCGAGCTGGCGCAGAAGGTTCGCGGAGCCATCCGCGAAGAAGCGGCCTAAAGAATATTTCAAATAAAAATGCAACTCAGCGCCCGGCTGCAGCAGCCGGGCATTTCTTTTTTCAGTGCTTGGGAAATACGCCAAGGCATGGCGGTGGTTTAAATGCGTGTGTATCCGTAAAAATCGTGGTGGCCAGCTTTTTCTGATCCGCGTTTTCCGCGTGAATTAGCGGCGGAATAATCTAGTCGAAGCGCTCGTAGACAATCGCCTTGCGGTCCCACCCCAGTTCTTTCAGCAGTTCGCGGTTGGATGCCACCATGTCGCGCAGGCCGCAGATGTAGGCGTCCATATCTTCTCGGCCTTCGGCTAGCTTGCGGACGTGCTCCTGCACGTATCCCGTGGGTCCGGTCCAGTCCTGATTTTCGCGGCTGAGCGTGGGGATGTAGTGGAAGTTGGGGTTCTCACGCTCAAGCTGAAGAAATTCTTCGTGGTAGTAGAGGTCCTTTTTCCAGCGCACGCCGAACACCAGCCAGAACTGGTGATTCTCATGCCGTGCGCGGTTCTCCGGATGGAGCAGCCAGCGGACCATGCCGCGCAGCGGAGCGATCCCCGTTCCGGTTGCAATAAAGATGGAATCGCGCACCGGATTCCTCAGAGTGAAGTAGCCATGCGGCCCGCTGAAGCGAACCTGCGAGCCTTCCGCAAGATCGCAGAGCCAGTTGGAAAAGAAACCTTCGGGCACGCGGTTCAGGCAGAGCGAGAAGTGGCGGTTATCGGGCGGGGAAGCAATGGAGTAGGCGCGCGTGATCTCCCGGCCGTCGTGCTCCGCCTTCAGCGAGACGAACTGGCCGGCCACGAAGTCAAACTGAGGGACCTCCAGGACCTCGAACTTGAGGTGCCAGGTCACGTCCGAAAGAGCGACGGAGCGGACCAGGCGGGCGGTGAGTAATTGCTTCTCCGACATTCGCGTTTCTACGCTTTCAATTCATTATAAGAAAATCATTGCGAGATAAGGAAATCCCCGCCGGAGGAGTAGTTAGTGCAAGGGGTGGCGGCGGATACAGAAAACAGATCCCTCGCTGCGCTCGGATACCACTGCCTTTTGAGCTTGGTCGAGAAGCCCACTTCCTGTCAGCTTCCCTAACCAATCCATTGCTTTGCCCAATCGCATCCAGCATCTTCCCCTCGCCATTTTCCGAACCACAGAGTAGAGCAGGAGGGCTGCAACCGCAGGGCCTCATGGCACATCCAATACCTTGACAATGATAGACTCAATCTTTATCATTGCTTCACTGTAAAGCTGCTCGGCAGCGATCCTGCCGTTACAAGCAACAAAAAACAAAGGACTTATTTAGGTTAGGAGGCAGGCTGCGATGGCAAAAATTATCGGAATCGACTTGGGAACCACGAATTCCGTGGTTGCGGTAATGGAAGGTGGCGAGCCCAAAGTGATTCCCAACGAGGAGGGTGGCCGGACCACTCCTTCCGTCGTGGGCTTCACCAAGACGGGCGAACGCCTTGTGGGCCAGGTGGCCAAGCGGCAGGCGATCACCAATCCGGAGAACACTGTTTTTTCCATTAAGCGGTTCATGGGACGCCGCTACAACGAAGTCAATGAAGAGATGAAGATGGTCCCCTACAAGGTGGTTCCGGATGGGGATCACGTTGCCGTGGAGATCAACGGCAAGAAGCACACCCCGCCGGAGATCTCTGCCTTAATTCTGCAAAAGCTTAAGAAGGCGGCGGAAGACTACCTGGGCGAGAAAGTCACGGAAGCGGTGATTACCGTCCCCGCCTACTTTAACGATGCCCAGCGGCAGGCCACCAAGGATGCTGGCCGCATTGCCGGGCTGGATGTGAAGCGCATTATCAACGAGCCGACGGCGGCGGCGCTGGCCTACGGCCTGGACAAGAAGAAGGACGAGATCATCGCCGTGTACGACTTCGGCGGCGGCACCTTCGATATCTCCATTCTGGAGGTCGGAGAAGGCGTTATTGAGGTCAAAGCGACCAATGGCGATACCCACCTGGGCGGCGACAACATCGATCAGAAGATCGTGGATTGGCTGATTGACGAGTTCAAGAAAAAAGAAGGCCTGGACCTGCGGGCAAAGGGCAACGAAATGGCGCTGCAGCGGCTGCGCGATGCCGCCGAGCGCGCCAAGATTGAGCTTTCCACCACGCTGGAAACCGAGATCAACCTGCCGTTCATCACGGCGGATGCCACCGGTCCCAAGCACCTGGTGGAGCGGCTTACGCGCGCCAAGCTGGAGACCATGGTGGAAGATCTCATCCAGCGCGCAATGGCTCCGTGCCGCCAGTGCATGAAGGATGCCGGTGTGGACGCCAGCAAGATTGACGAAGTGGTGCTGGTTGGCGGGCAGACACGCATGCCGCGCGTTCAGCAGGCGGTGAAGGAGCTGTTCGGCAAGGAGCCGCATCGCGGTGTTAACCCGGATGAAGTGGTAGCAATCGGCGCGGCCATTCAGGGCGGCGTGCTCGGCGGCGAGGTAAAGGACCTGCTGCTTCTGGACGTGACTCCGCTTTCGCTCTCGATTGAGACGCTGGGCGGCGTGGCGACCCCGATGATTCCGCGCAACACGACCATTCCGACGCGCAAGACGGAGACGTTCTCCACCGCGGCGGACAATCAGACGTCGGTGGAGGTGCATGTGCTTCAGGGCGAACGGCCCATGGCGGCGCAGAACCGGACTCTCGGCAAGTTCCACCTGACGGGAATTCCTCCGGCTCCGCGAGGGGTGCCGCAGGTCGAGGTCACCTTCGACATCGACGCCAACGGCATTCTGAACGTCACGGCGAAGGACATGGCTACCCAGAAAGACCAGAAGATCACCATCACGTCGTCTTCCGGGCTTTCGAAGGAAGAAGTCGAGCGCATGGCGAAGGAAGCCGAGGCCCATGCGGCTGAGGACAAATCGCGGCGCGAGGAGATCGAGTCACGTAACCAACTCGACGCCATGGTCTACAACGTGGAGAAGATGCTGCGCGAGCACGGAGACAAGATCTCCGGCAGCGAGCGCGGCGAAGTGGACAACGCCCTGGCCGACGCCAAGAAGGCGTTGGAGGCAGGCGATAAGGCTGGCATGGACCGCGCCCGCGAGCAGTTGACGCAGGCCTCGCACAAGCTGGCGGAGGCGATGTACAAGTCCGCGCAGGCGGGTCCGGCGGCAGGAGCTCCGGGAGGAGCACCTGGCGAAGGGGCCGATTCGCAGGCCGAGCAGAAGAAAGAAGAAGGCGTCATCGATGCTGAGTACGTAGACGTCGAGGACAAACGGTAATCCTGTGTAGGCACGGGGCTGTGCTCCGTGCCCAAAAGGGCGGGTTAAAACCCGCCCCTACACAAAACAGAAGCGATCAGAGGGGATACAAGGTGCAACTGGAAATCAAAGGTCAGGTTTATGTCTTGGCAATGCTTCCGGATGGCGATCTGGGGCTCTTCGCCCCGACTCACGCCGGACTGAAGCGGTTGCCCATTTACAACGATGGGGAACAGGCTGAGGA
>JBFXAV010000341.1:0-4172 GCA_050183935.1 Candidatus Korobacteraceae bacterium
CTGCGTAGAAAACATTGGCATCCACGCGATCCACCAGCAAGGCTGCAACCTGGCGATGCGCAAACCCGCTATTGGACGCCACCATGGTCAACCCGCCATCACTGCTGGCCAGGACTCCCGCACGATCGGTGGCAATCAGCACACGGCTGGGATCGCGGGGATCAATCACCAAATCGTTCACAATCACGTTGGCCGCCGTCGTACGCGTCCAGGTGCTTCCTCCATCGGTGGTCTTCCACAGTCCTTCCGTTGTGCCGGCATACACCACGGCCGGGTTTAACGGGTCCTGTCGCAGCACACGCGTACGGCGCGCGGAGGAAGGAATACCCTGATGAAGCTGCTGAAATCCGTGGCCCGCGATCTTGCTCTTATAAATTCCCGAGCAGGCGCTGAGGTAAATCACCATGGGATCGGACTGGTCCACGATGATCGAAAACACATCTGAGTCGTCAATAATGCCCTGATGAATCGGCTTCCACGTGCGCCCGCCGTCATAGGTCTTCCACGGCAGGTGCCAGGTTCCGATGTAGATCACGTCTGGCGCACGCGGATCAATGGCCAGCGACTCTACGTTCTTGATCTCCGCATGGCTCTCGGGAGAGATTCGTTCCCAGGAATCGCCGCCATCGATGCTTCGGTAAACACCGTCGAGAGCACCCGCCACCAGCACCTGTGGATTTGACGGCGCTACCGCGAAGGAACGCACCGACTTGCCATGCATTCCCTGCATCGCGGCCCAGGTACGTCCACCATCACGAGAACGGAAAACATCCCCGGAATTGCGGACTACGCTCCAGGCGGCAGCATACAAAATCTCCGGAGACTCCGGATCCACGGCAATGTCATCGAGCACATAGTCATCGCCTTCGCCCAGATGAGCAAAATGGCTCCACGACTCTCCGCGATCGGTCGAGAGATACATTTGCCCAGCGCTGGTGCCAAGAAAAATCCTGTCAGGATTGCGCGGATCCAGGGCGAGACTGCGCACGTCACCGCCGTCCGGCCCAAGCAGCGCCCATCGCGACGCAGCAGAGTCGGCCGCCAGCTTTCCTGTCCAGCATGTGATCGCGGCCAAAAGCAAAACGAGCTTTCGTACGTTCCGTGACGTAACCCCGCGTGAAAATAAAAAACGCAACCCGAAAACCTCGTCCTTGGAATACTTGAGATTCCGGCTCCTATGATGCGACAGGCCAGCCTCTCCTGACCACAATAATGATGAACCCGGGCCGGCACAATTCCCTTCGGTAATAAGGTCCAGGCCCGATGTCTCAAAACCCTTCAAACCATGAGGTTTGGCCGTTTAGAACACAGAGGCCGACCGGAGAACCGGCCGGCCTCTGATTTTCACCAACTGACGATCCGCTCCAGACTAGCGCTGGGGACGAATCGTGCTCTCGTCGAACGTACTGGTTCCGGCTCCCTCGAACGTAGCGCCCTGGGGAACGACCCAGATCACCACGCTACGGGTTCCGGCATCACCGGTCCGAACCTCAATGCGGCTGGCATCGATGCCCCGATCAGTTACCAGGTAACCCTTGCTGTTGACGGCGCGTTGGCGTGCCACCTGCTGGCCATTGCGCTCGTTGGGTTGGAAGTTGCCCACCAGGACCGCCCGGGACTCAGGCTCACGCTGCAAGCGGAGAGCAACGTCGTCCAGGATAGCCTTGGCTTCGTTGTCCACACGCGCCGGACGCCGGTTCTCGCGGAACTGAATCTCGTTCACACGCGCTGCCTGCGGCGGTGGGGGCGGCACTTCCACTGTCACGGACGTCTTGGTGCTGGCACTCAGCCCGCGATCATCCGTCACCGTGGAGGTCACCACGACTGTTCCAGCCGGCAGACCAGCCGTATCCAGCGTGGCTTGGTTCTGCTGCGGACTCACCCGTCCACCCGTGGTCGTGAAGCTGTAGGTCAGCGGACGGCTATCCGGACTTTGGCCGGTACAGGTAATCGTCACAGGTTGTCCCGCGCGCACCGTTGAGGGGTTCGCACTGCACGAAATGGTTGGAGGATTCCGCGGAGGCGGTGGCTGCACCGTGAAGCTGGCTGTACAGTTCGCTACGCCACCCTGCTTCAGCTCAGGATCGGTGGCAGTTGCCGTCACCGTGTAGTTGCCTGGAGCCAGTCCTGTGGTGTCCACCCGCGCTGTGTTATCGGAAGGCTGTACCTGCCCGCCGGTGGAGCGGAACTCATAATTCACGGAGTGATTCTGGCGGATATTCGCCGCAGTCACAGCCACCGATATCGGCTGGCCGGCCTGCACGGACGCTGGTTGCGCCGAGCAGCTTGCCGCCAGCGGCGGCGGCGGAGGCCCAGCGGCAAAACGGAATACCAAGCCGGTTCGAACTTCCACGCCTTTCAGCCGTGTGCCCTCACCAGAGAAAATTTCATGACGCCCGTAAAGATAGTCCGCCTGAATGGCTCGCCATGCGACCAGATCGGTAAGCGAAATATCAAATCCACCGCCCGCGCGAACTCCCAGGCCATTGCTGGTTCGAATGTTATCAACCCCTAGACGGTGGAGACCCAGCATTCCGTGGACGAACGGGCTTACCCGGCTCGAATTGCGGAACATCAGGCGCGGGCCAAACATAATGGTTCCCACATCAGCGGGATCTCCCCAGTGTCCGCCGGCATCCGCGGAAAAGCCGAAATATCGGTTGAAATTGAAGGTACCCGCGACGCCAAAACCTTTCGGGATACTGTTGAGTAGCACTGGCCCTACCCTGTCGCCCGGATCCATCCAGGCATACCCTGCGAACAGGTCGAACTTCGGATATGCTTCATCTTGGGCGACTGCAACCGAACACATCAGCAAAGACAGACAGGCGAGCGAAAAAACTCGCACGGAACAACGCAGGCGAAGTGACATACTTTCCTCCTGGGATTTTCAGGGCCGGCTGTTTCACAATCCTGCGGCAAGCAATAATGCGCGCTGCTACAAAAAGAGCCGACGCGAGGATTGTACCCTAGACTGCCGCCGCATCGGAACGATGTGCATAGTTCTATTTGCCGTATATGGTTCGCGACACGACACGATATACCTGCGCAGGACTGCTTGCAGTGCGATTCCACTCACTGAATAATGGAGTGTCACAGTTATTCGTATGTTGGTTGTCACAGTGATTCACCTATGAACCCAGACAAAGTCCTGATTGTCGAAGACGAAGAGAACGAACGCACCGGCCTCGCCGAACTGGTCGGCGCCTGGGGTTACCAGACCGAAACCGCCCAGGATGGCGTGGAAGCGCTCGAAAAGCTGGCCGCATGGTCGCCGGGCATCATCGTCACCGATTTAAAGATGCCGCGCATGGGCGGGATGGAACTACTGGAACAAGTAGCAGCCCAGCCCAATAGCGTAGCCGTGGTCGTGCTCACCGCGCAGGGCAGCATCGACGCCGCTGTTGCCGCGATGAAAGTCGGCGCCTATGACTTCGTGGAGAAGCCGGTCAATCCCGCGCGCCTGCGCAGCATTCTGCTGAATGCAGCCCGCCAGCAGGGTACCGAGCGCGAGTTGGAAGTGACGCGGCGCACGCTGCGCGATAAGGGCGTGCTCGGCTCACTGGTGGGCTCGTCCAAGAGGATGCAGGAAATTTTCCGCCTCATCGAAATGGTGGCGCCCAGCACCGCATCCGTGCTCATCACCGGAGAAAGCGGAACCGGCAAGGAAGTGGCAGCGCGCACCATCCACGAGCTTAGTCCCCGCCGGCCCAAGCCCTTTGTCGCCATCAACTGCGCCGCCATCCCGGAAACCCTGATCGAAAGCGAAATCTTCGGACACGAAAAGGGCGCATTCACCGGCGCGCTAGAGCGCCGCATCGGATGCTTTGAACTTGCCGAAGGAGGCACCCTCCTGCTCGACGAAATTGGAGAGATGCCTCCTGGCACGCAGGCCAAGCTGCTGCGCGTGCTGGAAGACCGCAAGCTCCGCCGCCTGGGCAGCAAGACGGAAACTCCGGTGGACGTGCGCGTGCTCGCCGCTACCAACAAAGTCCCGGAAGAAGCCGTCGCCAAGGGCGAGTTACGCCAGGATCTTTTCTACCGGCTCAACGTTTTTAACCTGGCGCTTCCTCCACTGCGCGACCACAAGGGCGACATCCCCGACCTGGTTCATCACTTGTTGAAGGACATGAACGAGAAGCAGGGCCGCAACGTAGGCGTGGTCAGCGAAG
>JBFXAV010000342.1:0-4172 GCA_050183935.1 Candidatus Korobacteraceae bacterium
GCCGAACATCCACATGGGCAAGGAAGTTACGCTGCGGGTGATTCTGGAAGTATCCTCAGTCACCTCGCGCGTGAACATCGGCGGCATCGATCAGCCCGTAATCGGGCAGCGCCGTGTGGAGCACCAGATTCGCCTTAAGGAAGGCGAGGTCAACCTGATTGGTGGCATCCTGGAAGAACAGGACGTCCGTAGTCTGCAGGGATGGCCTTTCCTGTCGCAGATTCCGATTTTGCGCTACCTGTTCTCGCAGGAGCACACCGAGCACACTGAGAACGAAATCGTCTTCGCCCTCATTCCCCACGTGGTACGCGGCAACGACCTCACTTCGCTGAACATGCGCGCACTCGACGTTGGCACGGCCAACGCCATCAATCTTCGCCAAATGGGTTTGCCGAATGGAAACGGCACTCCCAACGGAACAGCGCCGGCGAATGGCGTCCAGCGGCAGCCGGGACAGCAACCAGCCATGCCTCCGGGAGTACCTCCTCAGGGTCAACCGGCTCCTCCGCAGCAGAATCCGGCTCCGCAAATACCGGCCCCGCAAGGGCAGCTTCCACAGACTCCGCCACCACAGCCGCAGACTCCAGGCGGAGCGGCACAACCGGCGCAGGCCGCGGGAAGCCTGGGAATTGGCGGCGCTATTTTTAGCTTTGATCCGCCACAGGCGGCGCAGCCAGCAGGCTCCACGTTCGCGCTGAATGTTTCCCTAAGCAATGCGCAGAATATCCATTCTGTACCGCTCACGGTGAACTACGACCCGAAGCTGCTCCAGTTGGTGAACGTCTCCAATGGCGGCTTCCTTGGGAAGGATGGGCAACCGGTTGCCCTGGTACACCGCGAAGACCCGGCAGGAACTCTGCAGCTCACGGCTTCGCGTCCGCCAGGTTCCGGAGGCATTACCGGCCAGGGCTCGGTCTTTACGCTAACGTTCGTGGCGAAATCGAGTGGCCAGACGACGGTCAGCATTACCCGTGCGGGCGCTCGCGATGCCGCAATGCAAGCGATTGTGGCCACCGGATCGCAGGCGATGGTAACCGTGAAGTAGTGACTACGGTGGCAGCAACCCGCCGCCGAGTTGGATAAAATAGCGTGATGATGTTGTTTGGCCGGAACCAGCATCCGGTGCCGCCGGATGCTCCGAAACCAGTTCCTGGCGGCTGTTCGTCAAACCAGCCGGAACGTTCCTGGTTGCGCCGAATTCATTCTCATGGCGCAGGCGGCTTTACTCTCATTGAGCTGATTGTCGCCATCACGCTGCTGCTGATCCTGACCTCGGCGGCGGTTCCCATCGCGCGGGTGCGCATCAAACGCGACAAAGAACGGGAGCTGCGGCGCGCGTTGTGGGAAATCCGAGACTCTATCGACCGCTACAAGGATGCCGCCGACCGGGGCGCCTTCCAGATCAAGCTCGGTAGCGAGGGCTATCCCCCGGACTTGCAGACGCTGGTGGACGGAGTGGACATCTCCGGCAAGAAGGTGCGTTTTTTACGGCGCATCCCCACTGACCCCATGACCGGAACCACGGACTGGGGAAAACGTTGCATGTCGGACGATCCGGACTCCACTTCATGGTGCGGCGATAACGTTTTCGACGTGTATAGCACCTACAAGGGCAATGGATTGGATGGAACTGATTACGCGGAGTGGTAGCAAAGAAGCCCGCATGAAAACCAGCCCACAATACGGCAAGGTGAATCAGCACGCTGCCTGCTTGCTACGCAGGCGGGGTTTTACCATCATCGAATTAATGGTGGTGATTTCCATCATGCTGATTCTGATTTCCGTGGCTGCGCCCATCTTCAGCCAGTCGGTGATCCGTGCCCGGGAGTCGGTCTTACGGCAGAACCTGTTTGCCATGCGCGTCTCCATTGACCAGTTTGCCGTGGATAAGGGGCGCGCTCCGCAGTCCCTCCAGGACTTGGTTCAGGAAGGCTACCTGCGGGAGATTCCCACCGACCCCATGACCAGTTCGAGCGACACGTGGGAGCCGGTGCAGGAAGACTACCTGTTGAGCATCGACCAACAGCAGCCGGGCCTCACTGACGTTCGCAGCGGCGCGCCCGGCGTAGGCAGCAATGGGACTCCATACAGCGAGTGGTAGTGCTGCTTCCTTCTGGCTGGCCTTTCGTGCGCAGTTCCCTTCCAAGAGAACTCGCCCTCATTCCCAATCCGGGCTAACATGTCCCGTGTGGCTGTAAACGCCCAGGCTTCAGGTCCATCATGAACTTCAGGAAGCTTCCAGGAATCCTGCTGCTGCTTGTGGCCATGAGCGGCCCGGTGCTGGCGCAGCGGCTTCCGCAGACCGTACGGCCCTCTCACTACCAGCTTACGTTTGAGCCGGACTTCGCCGCGGACCGCTTTCGCGGTGAAGCCGTCATCGATATCCAGCTCTCTCAGGCTGCATCCAGCATCCAGATGCATGCGATGGACCTTACCATCGAATCCGCAACCATCCAGGCGGGCGGACGCAGCCAGCAGGCCACGGTGACCACCGATCCCCAAAACCAGACCATTACCCTGAACGTTCCGGAGGAGATTGGCGAGGGACCGGCGCAGGTTTCCATCCCCTACTCTGCGGCCTTCGGTTCGGGATTGCGCGGCTTTTATTCCGGCATGGCTGGAGGGCGCAAGTATGCCGCAACCGACTTTGAACCCTTCGACGCCCGCCGCATGTTTCCCGCCTTTGACGAACCGGCCATGAAGGCAACCTTTGACATCACCGCGATTGTGCCGCGCGGAGATATGGCAATCTCCAACAGCCCGGTTGTCTCGGAGAAGAACGGACCCACCCCAGGAACTCGGACCGTTCGTTTTGCTACTACGCCGAAGATGTCCACGTACCTGGTGGCTCTGATCGTCGGCAACTTTGAGTGCACAGAGGCCAAGAGCGAAGGAACGCCCATACGCGTCTGTGCCACCCCTGACAAAAAACGGCTGACGGGTTTCGCCATGGAAGCCGCGCAAGCTTCGCTTCGCTACTTCAATCGCTACTTCGCGATCCGCTATCCCTTCGCCAAACTCGACCTGATTGCCCTGCCTGACTTCGCCGCCGGCGCCATGGAGAACACGGGCGCCGTGACCTTTCGCGAAGCCCTGTTGCTCGCTGATCCCAAGGAGGCCTCGCTCGATACCCGCAAGCGAATCGCAGTCGTCATTGCGCACGAGCTTGCGCACCAGTGGTTCGGTGACCTGGTCACTATGGAGTGGTGGGACGACATCTGGCTGAACGAGGGCTTTGCCTCCTGGATGGAAACCAAGCCCCTGGCGGAATGGAAGCCGGAGTGGCAGATGGAACTCGACGAAGTGCTGGAACTGGGCTCTTCTCTCGAACAGGATGCCCGCCGTGCCACCCGGCCCATTCGTGTTCCGAACACGCAGGCACAGACTCCCGCACAAGTCGAAAGCCTGTTTGACGGGATTGCTTATGGAAAAGCCGCAACCGTGCTGCGCATGGTTGAGAACTACGTGGGCGAAGAGGGGTTCCGGGCGGGAGTGAACGACTACCTTAAGCGGCACGCCTACGGCAATACGCGCGCTGCCGATTTCTGGAATGCCGTGGCCGCCGCCACCGGAAAGCCAGTGGACAAAATTATGTCCACGTTTGTCGACCAGCCAGGTGTGCCCCTGGTTTCTGTGCGCACGTCCTGCGAGGCGAAGCAGACCGAGGTCACATTGACACAGCGCCGGTTTTTCTCGGACGGCAAGCAGTTGCGGGAGGAGTCCGGCAATCGCGCCGGACTCTGGCAGATTCCTGTGTGCTTCAAGACGGGAGATAACCGTCCCGCAGGCTGCCAAGTGCTGAGCGAAAGTGAGCAGACGTTTCGCCTCAATGGCTGCGGAACTTCTGCTCCCGTCATCTTCGCCAACGCGGGAGCCGAAGGCTATTACGTTGCCGAATACGATCCCAGCGTGGCGCTTGCGCTCCACGAGAAGGTACCGTTGCTCTCCCAGCCAGAGCAAGTCCTTCTGCTAATTAACGACTGGGCACTCGTCACCGCCGGACGCCGCGACCTCCCCAGCTATCTGGAACTTGCCGAAGCATTTCGCGGAAGCGGCACGCCCGCTGTATGGGACGAAATCGCAACCAACCTTCGCTTCGTTTCCAGCCAGATCGTTCCGGATTCCGCGCAAGAGCCTTATCGCGTGTGGCTGCGCGGCCTTCTGCGTCCTCT
>JBFXAV010000343.1:0-4147 GCA_050183935.1 Candidatus Korobacteraceae bacterium
TGCTGGGCGCAATCGCAATCGCGCAGGCCGGCGGGGATGGGCCGCGACGCGGCAGGGGGTTTGGCAAGCACGGTGGCCCGGGCATGGACCGTATGGCGGAGCAGCTCAACCTCTCCGATCAGCAGACAGAGCAGCTTCGGGCGATGCACGAGAGCCAGCGCCAGCAAATGGAAGCGATGCGGAATGACACCTCGCTCACCCCGGAACAGCGCCGCGAGCGCGCCATGCAGTTGCGCGAGCAGGGACGCAATCAGTTCCAGGGTGTCCTGACTCCGGAACAGCAGCAGCAGATCCAGAACCAGCGCCAGAACATGCAGGCACGCGGCCTGGACCGGATGGGGAAGGCGCTCAACCTGAGCGAAGCGCAGAAGCAGCAGGCGCAGCCGATCCTCGAGGCGCAGCGGCAGCAAATGGAAGCGTTGCGCAACGACACATCGCTGAGCCCGGAGCAGAAGCGCGAACGCGCCATGCAGCTTCGCGAACAGACGCAGAGCCAGTTGCGGAACATCCTCACTCCCGAGCAGCAACAGCAGGCGGAGCAGATGCGTGAGCGGATGCAGAACCGTGGGCCACGCCGCGGACCAGGTGGTCCCGGTGGATTCGGCGGTCCTGGTGGACCAGGCGGTCAGTTCTTCTAGAGTCGGGCCTTAGCAGTCGGCAACTTGGGGCCCTGAGGGCAGCCAGCGATGGCTGCCCTTTTCATGTCTGTTACAGAGCCGAGGCCTTGCCGAAAGGTGCTTATTGCCGAGAGCTGGCAGAGACCCGGGATCGTTCGCTTCGGGTGATCGACGGAGAGTAGCGAATGCGTCTGCGACTGATGGCGAGCAGAAGCATCTGGATGAACCAGCCTCCAGCGCTATCGAGCAGCACATCGGCGATGGTTCCGGTGCGGTTGTTGCGAATGGACTGCTGGAACTCATCGAGCGAGGCGACCAGGATCGTTCCCGTCAGAGCGAGAGCCGCTGCGCGCGCGCTCCAAACCGTCAGTGTGGTCTTCCATCCCGGCGTTGCGGAGGGGCTAGCTATGCGAGAAGCTTGCCATAGCAAAGTTCCCCACCAGGCGCGATACAGAAGCAGTCCGAGGATGGAGTAGGCGACGAAGTGTCCAGCCTTGCGCAGCAGCACATGCAAAAACAGGATCTGCGCGGGAGTTCCACTCGGCAGCAGGACGTGCAGAAGAGGCAGGATGAAACGACTGGTTTCGCTCATGGAGAGCGCAACCGACTGCCATGCGATTACCGCAAGCCAGAGTAGCGCCGGAAGCCAGAGGCGGAGCATGAGAATTTGTGATGTCTAGGCGAAAGCGTCGGGTTCTCAGAAAAGCAGATCCCTCGCGACGCTCAGGATGACGCTACTTCAAGGAATTATCCAACACGCCGGCAATTGCAAATCATAGGTTTCAAACTTGAAATCATTCCACGTGGTAGTTGGGAGCTTCGCGTGTGATCACCACGTCATGCACGTGGCTTTCGCGCATACCGGCGGCGCTGATGCGAATGAAGCGGGCTTTTTGCTGGAGATCCGGGACAGTCCCGCACCCGCAGTAGCCCATCCCAGAGCGCAAACCGCCCACCAACTGGTGCACGACCATTGCCACCGAGCCACGGTGAGGCACGCGGCCCTCAATGCCTTCAGGAACGAATTTTGCCATGCGATTGCCGGAGGCTTCCGGATCGTCGCCAGAGGCAACTGGTGAAGCCTCTCCCGCCTGCTCCTGGAAGTAGCGCTCGCCAGAGCCCGCGGCCATTGCCGCCAGTGATCCCATACCGCGATAGGTCTTGAAGGCGCGTCCCTGGAACAGGATGGTTTCGCCGGGGCTTTCTTCGGTCCCGGCAAACAGGGAGCCGATCATGCAGACGCTGGCCCCGGCGGCGAGCGCCTTGGTCACGTCTCCGGAGTACTTGATGCCACCGTCGGCGATTACGGGAACTCCGGAGTCGCGGGTGGCGCGGTAGGCTTCGGAGATCGCCGTAATCTGCGGCACTCCAGCGCCGGTCACCACCCGCGTAGTGCAGATGGAGCCGGGACCAATGCCGACCTTGATCGCGTCGGCTCCGGAGCGAACCAGCTCGCAAGCGCCATCGAAGGTGCCGACATTACCAGCAATCAAATCCACGTCAGGAAACTGTGCCTTGACCTTCTGTACGGCTTCCAGCACGCGGCTGGAGTGCCCGTGGGCGCTGTCGATCACCAGCACGTCCACCTTAGTGCGCACCAGCTCATGAGCACGCTCCAGGTAATCACCGGTAGCGCCAATCGCCGCGCCAACGCGCAACCTGCCATGGGAGTCCTTGGCGGCGCTCGGATACTTGAGCTTCTTCTGGATGTCCTTCACCGTGATCAGACCCTTCAGGTTGTATTCGTCATCCACCACCAGGAGCTTCTCGACACGGTGCTGGTGCAGAATCTTCTCGGCTTCTTCCAGCGTCGTCCCCACAGGCACGGTGATGAGGTTTTCCTTGGTCATCACGCGGTGAATCGGGATGTCCGTGCGGGTCTCAAAGCGCAGGTCGCGATTGGTAAGGATTCCCACCAGCTTCTTATTCTTGGTGATGGGCACGCCGGAGATGCGGTAGCGCCGCATGACCTCCAGAGCGTCGGAAACCTTGTCGTCGGGCGACATGGTGATGGGGTCAACGATCATGCCGCTTTCCGAGCGCTTCACCTTGTCCACTTCGCCCGCCTGCTGCTCCAGGGTGAGGTTGCGGTGAATGATCCCGAGGCCGCCCTGCTGCGCCATGGCGATGGCCATGCGCGATTCCGTGACCGTATCCATGGCCGAGCTGATGATGGGCACGTTCAACGTAATGTTGCGGCTGACGCGCGTCTGCGTGCTCACGCTGGCCGGAGTCACGTCAGACTTAGCGGGAAGCAGAAGAACGTCGTCAAAAGTAAGGGCTTCGGGAACAGGGAAGTGAATCATTCGGGTACTCGCGGGTGGATGGTTCTTATTTTAGCAGTTCGAGGGAGCACCCACCCAGCAGATGCCAAGCTTCACGGTAGTCTTCCCAGTCGCGCGGGACGATCGCTCGGTTATTCCTGATTGCAAAGGATAGAAATTCCGTTCCAGCAGAAGGAAAACCACAGAGGATACAGAGAAAACTTAAGCCAAAACCGGGCTCGATTCTACGGATCGATTGGAGTCATTTGACGGGCGGTGGGGTTTGCTGCGTGGGGGCGAGATGGCGGATTTCGCGTTCCAGGGCGCTTTGGTGCATGAAGCTGCGGATGACGGCGTTATGGTCTTCGAACTTCACGCGCTTGGAGTTGGCGCTGGCGATCTGCAGAGCCCAGAGGAGGAGTCCGGCCTTGCGGTCGTCGATGTTGCCGTCGATGAGGCCTCCCATGATCTGCATGAGGGCGACCTGGACGGAGTTGGCATCCTCGAGGACGGGGAGTTCGATGGTGGGACCGGAACGGCGGTTTTTGCCGCGGGGAAGCTGGCGAGGCTGTCCATAGTTGTGGTGGAAGTGGCAGAGGGTGCGGTCGCGGAGCGCGGGCGATCCGCAGCGGCGTCCGTCGGTCTTGATGTGAGCGCAGAGTTGCATAGTTTCCACCTTTGAGTTTCAGGTTGAGACGGGTCGGGGGTACCCCCTCCCGAGGGTGAATCTTTGTTTCCTTCGGAGTAGCGGAAGTTGGCGGGCCAAAATATTGGGCCGCAGGGAGTTAGATCAAGATATTCAAGACAAAGGAGTTCGTGCCAGTTCACCACAAAGGACACCCAAGTACACGAAGAGAGTCTGGCCCTAATTCCAGTGTAGCAAGCGGCGGGGGTGAAGTGTGACACAGTGCGGAGAAATATATCTTGAGGCGATAGAGTGAGATAGGCGGAAAAAGGGGCGCGGGAGGGGTTGACAGGAATTTGGTTTCGGCAGGAAGGGGGACCACAGAGGACGCGGAGAAAATCCCCACTTAAGCCAAAACCGGGCTTAAATGGGGCACCCGGCGATTACTGTGACAAGCACCTGTGCGTGTTGGAATCCGACGCCATGGAAGAGTGTTTGTGTAAGCGTCTCTTGCGAGCAGCAACACCTATCGCCCCAATTCCCAGCAGTGTCAGCGTGGCGGGTTCGGGAACGGGCGGAGGTGTGGTCGCGGTATCGTAGTAGGCCTGAAATTCTGCAACCCGGTAGTGATTACAGGTTTG
>JBFXAV010000344.1:0-4142 GCA_050183935.1 Candidatus Korobacteraceae bacterium
CGCAATGCGCTTAATGTGGGAGTGCTGGCTCCGAAGGCGTTTCTGCACGCGATGCTGCCGCTGGTGCTCATGTTCGGTGGAGCGGCCATCATTGCGTTCGCGCATGACCGGCGAGCAAAAGAAAGCAAGCCCGATAAGGCAGAATTGCCGAAACTGGAATCGCCGTTTTCGCTTCGCTCCGCGCTGCGTTTCGGGTTGATATTTCTTGCACTGACGGTGAGCGGAACGCTGGCGCAACGCTGGCTGGGAGCGAGCGGCTTCTATGGCGTCAGTATCGCTGGCGGACTGATCTCCAGCGCCACAGCGGTTGCGTCCGCGGCGACGCTGGCGGCTTCAGAGGAGCTTTCGCCGCAACTGGCGGGACTGGGTGTGGTGCTGGCGTCCCTGGCGAGCACGCTGGTTCACTTTCCGCTGGTTGCACGCGTTGCCGGCGGTGGGCCGTTCGCTCGCAGCGTGGGATATGCGATGGGCGGAGTCTTGCTCCTGGGAGTAGCGGGAGCCTTCCTGGCCACTCTGTTAATGCAATAGCCTGCGTTGTAGCCATAAACACTATTTTCGGATTGGGTGAAAAGCAGAGGTAGCGAGCTACGTCTCTACATTTGATCTGTAATTGCTCTGTCCGGCACGCATAAAAAGCGATGCCAGCGGAACTGATCCGAAGTTCCAAAGTCCGAGCAACTGCGCAACTCGGCACGTCATCGACCCAGAGATGACTGGCAAAAACAGGAATGCCGACATCTGCATTGGGACCTCCGGCTGGCAGTACAAGCACTGGAAAGGGAATTTTTACCCGGCTACGCTGCCGGTGTCGCGCATGCTGAGCGTCTATTGCCAGCACTTCAATACAGTTGAGCTGAACAACAGCTTTTACCGGCTGCCCAGCGCGGAAGCGTTTGCAAACTGGAGAGCTGTGACTCCAAGGAGTTTTCTCTTTGCCGTGAAGGCAAGCCGCTTTCTAACGCACATGAAAAAATTGAAAGACCCTGAGAGTTCGTTGCAGCAGATTCTGGATAACGCCGAAAAGCTCGGCGAAAAGCTAGGGCCGATTCTGTTTCAACTCCCTCCGGGGTGGGGAGCTGATCCACAACGATTGCTGGAGTTGCTAAAGCTTCTGCCTCGCAAGCATCGATTTGCCTTTGAGTTTCGGGACCGGAGCTGGCACTCCAAGCGCATCCTTAATCTTCTGCGCGCACATAATGCTGCCTTTTGCATTTTCGAGCTGGAGGGATTCCGCTCAGCGCTGGAGATTACAGCAGACTTTGCGTACGTCCGATTGCATGGGCCGGGTGGCCGCTACCAGGGAAATTACTCGTCAGCAACCCTGCATATGTGGGCACGACGGATCATCGGATGGAGCCACAACCTGCGAGCAGTGTATGTGTATTTCGACAACGATCAGGCAGGTTACGCGCCAGCGAATGCTTTAAAGTTACGCGAGCGTGTGCACTCGCTTGGGAGGCGCGCGGCGTAAGGAGCCGGTAAAACAACTCATCGGTCACGAGGGAAGAAAGTTGCAGGGAGCGCCGCGGAAATACTGACGCTCCCGTTTTCCTATCTACGCAGAGTCAACTGCCACCGCGAGTGGTTTGCAGGGTCGCCTTTTCGGAACGCTTGCCAACCAAATTACGTTCGAGTGCAAACAAGGCGAGTTCCAGGCGTGTTCCCACGCCGACCTTCCCGAAGATGCTGGTGAGGTGGTGCTTTACGGTGTCTTCGCGGATTCCGAAGGAGCTGGCGATCTCCTTATTACTCTGCCCTTGAACGATAGCGGTGACGATATCGAGCTCACGCGGGGTGAGTCCGTAGTTATTGCGAGCCGGGGGAAGAGATACCAGGTCCTTCAGCAGGAGCTGTTGGAGGTCATCCACCACGTCGCGTCCGACCCAGTGGCGGCCTCCCATGACAGCATGAATGCATCGGAAAAGCACCTCCGTTGCCGATTCCTTGAGCACAATGCCGCGCGCGCCCAGTTGCAAGGCTTCGACCATTTGCGCTCGCTCGATGGCGGCGGTGAGCAGGATGATGTGCACCGGAGACTTCGAGTCGGCAAGCTCGCGCAAGGCTTCCATGCCTGGGGAACGAGGCATGGCCAGGTCGAGCAACAGGATGTCAGGAGGGTGTTGCGTGGCAAGCGCAACGGCCTCGGCGCCGTCGGAAGCTTCGGCAACGACCTTGAAGTCAGGTTCTGACTCCAGCAGCCTACGCAGGCCGTCGCGAAAAATAGGATGATCGTCAGCAATCAGGATTCGAATCATGTGTGTGCCTTCAGGCAAAAGCCAAGTTTGCTTTCTGCGGGAATGTGATTTCCAAAGTGGCGCCGCGAGTGGGCAACGACTCGATACTTAAATTGCCGCCGATGCCGCGAACGCGTTCCTTAATAGTGAATGGGCCCTTGTGGGCTTCGTCAAGATCCTTCAGTGAAAGTCTGCCCATGAAGTCAAAGCCGTGCCCGTTGTCCTCCACGATCAGACGCCACTGCCCGGAGTGGATGCCGAAGCGGACCAGGGCGCGAGTGGCTCCACTGTGCTTGCGAATGTTGACCAGCGCCTCCTGAACGATGCGTACAATTTCGCGGCAGACACGCGGGGGAAGATCGACTTCATCCAGTTCCGTAGCAAACTGCACGGACATACCGGTATCGCTGCGGAAGCGATCCACAAGGCTGGCCAAATAGTCGAGCAACTGGTGAGGGCCAAGCTCGACCGGGCGCATGGCCTGCATGAGACTGCGCAGCTCCAGAATCTGCTCCCGCAAGAGTTCCTGGACGTGCGAGATCTGCCCGGAAAAGCGGGCCGAGGACGGCGATTTTTCGGTTTGGCGGCGAAGCACGTCCACCTGCATTTCCACGGCGATCAGCGCCTGAATGGTACCGTCGTGCAACTCACGGGCAAAGCGGGCACGTTCGATGGCCCCGACACGCGAGCGCAGGCGGCGCAGCAGGTACACGGTGAAGACCGCCGGGCTGGCGTGCTCCAGCAATCGTTGAGCGAAGCGTAGTTCCTTAGTGCGGTCACGGCCCACCGCTACATCGTAGAGGATCAGCCAGCCATTCCATTGCTCGCCCATATGGAGAGAAAGACAGATCATACTGTGTGCCCGTGCCGCGTCCGGAACGTTGTCTGGACTGCATCCGAGAGTATCCGACGGCCTGCCTAATGCGTCCAACCCGCGGACATCCCAGCCACCTGCGTGGCGTTCAGCGTGGAAACTGTGCAATTTACAAGGAAAGGTCAAGAGATCGCGCTCGCTGGGTTCGACCTCTTTCACCTCAACGCTTGGGGAGGCGCCTGATTGCACGCCATTGGCGGCTTTCCCTGAGCCGTTCCGATTGTCCGGGCCGTAACTCGTTGCGAAGGAATTGCGGGGAACTGAAAAGGAGCTAGCCCCAGAGGCATTCCAGACAAAAATACGGCCAGTGTCGGCCTGCTGCACGATAGCGACGGCGCGAGGCGCCCGAAAAACCCGCAGCAGCTCCGCCATAACCCGCTGCACGGCAGCGCGGATACCGTCTTCCGGGCGAATGGATGCCAACAGGCGTCCGATGACACTTTCCTCGGAGCGAAGCTCTTTTTGCTGTTCCGCGAGATATCCTAATAAGACGCTCACCACCATCATGAACGAAGTGCGTATCAGCAGGCGATTCAGCTCGTAAGGAGCTTCTACATCCAGAAATGGGTCAAAGGGGAAGCTGAGGAGAATTGCCTGCAGGACCATCAGCAACAGGACAATAATCCCGGTGATGATCGTTTCTGGAAATCCCCAGCGCATGGCTGCGACTGCGGTCACAAATACAAAGAAGATAAAGAAAGGGCTGTTCGGCCCCGCCGTAAAAAACGTAAACACCGCAGGAATGAGGACATCCACGAAGTGGATTAAAAGATCGTTGCTGAACCAATTGGGCCGCACCTTGAGAAGCCACAATACGAGCAGACTATAGGCCAGATACCCTGCAACCACGGCATAAGCAATGGGCAGGTAGCGCTCGGGGCGGGACGGGTCCACATAGATTGCGAAGAGAGCCGAGGTGGCCAAAAAGGCACGGGCGGTGGCGACAACACCTTCCAGGCGAAGTTTTTCCGCAGGGTCTGCAATGCCTTGCAGACGCGTCAGGAAGCGATTCGCGGACAGACTGTGGAGCAAGG
>JBFXAV010000345.1:0-4130 GCA_050183935.1 Candidatus Korobacteraceae bacterium
CTACCCCGGCGATTGCTGCCCGGATTCATCACCGTGCGTTTGGTGTGCAGGTTGAACACGCGGGTGCCCACTACGGGTATGGTGCTGTTGAGCACATGCCCAAGCTCGAAAACCTCGCCCGTGCGGATCAGGCGGGCGGCCCGCAGCACTGTTTCCGGCTTCATGTGATTGGCTGAGCCGCGCTGGTCGGCCGCGCCCCACTTCGAGGGGCACCGCTGATTTTCCGCAGGAGGCTGCCACGACTGGGCCCGGGCCACCACACTTCCGGCGAAAAACACTGCACTGAAAATTAAGACGAGAAAAACGCGACGCATTGCAGACTCTCCTTGCGATGTTAGTGAGGAACTTGGGACGCCCGAGCCCAGCAAAAACATACGCTGAGTGGGAGGGAGTCGGCAAGCAGTGAGAGTGATATTCGCGGGCAGGCAGTAAGAAGCCCACCATTGCTGGCGGGCTTGTTGTGGAAAGTGTCTGTGTTATTGCCGGTTGGCGTTGTCGCAGCCTTTGGAGATTGTCTTGAGGTCTTCCACGTTGATGCCGAGCTTAGGAATGGCCACTCCGGCGTTCTTAGCGGCCTGGGCCTGAGTCTGGGCTTGCTGATCCCGCTCGTTCTGCTCGATTTTTCCGGAGACTTCCACGGTATTTCCCACGTGCTCGTCAATATCGCCATCGCTATGCAGGCGGAAGAGTTCGCCATCGGCGGTGCGTAGAACGTAGTTGTCTTCGGTGCCAACAAGGCAACCTTGCCATTTATTGTCGTCCGCATTTGCCGGCTGTACAAACAGAAGTCCACAAAAGAACAAACCTGCCGCGACCACATTTCTGGTGTTTCGCATAGTGTCCCCCCTAAGTTTTGTGGAAGTGGCTACACGATAGGACGCCCCGAATGCGAGGCAGGATGCCCTGACGGTAAATCCCGGTCTTGGCGCTGTTTAACTTCTCTGGATTCGGGAGTTATTCTGCCTGTGCAAAGGTGGGCGATTCACCTGGAAGCACGATTACGTCGCCAGCCTTGATGTAAGAAGGATTCGCGATATGAGCATTGGCTCGCCAAAGTGCTTGCCAGTGACGTCCTGATCCTAAGTGGCGCTTTGCGAGTTGCCACAGCGAGTCGCCCCTGCGAACACGAATTGTCCGCAGGCCGCTCGGCTGGAGGAGTGAGGTCTCGACTCTCATCAATGGGAGCTGCTTTGCTGCTTTCTTAACCGAAACCTTGGATACAGGGTTGCGTTCAGTTCTTGAACGACGGACTACGGGATGCTGCCGCCCCGACCGCACGATGGCCGCGTTTCTTTGCTCACCAGGGTGCATCAGAGGCTTGCTTACGAAATTGGAGTGAAGTGAAAGGCGTGAAAGCTTCAATGCCAAGACCTGCTCAATGAAATCAACGTGCTCTGTTCGAAGTGAATTTCCGGGATTGATTTCGACACTGGCCAGAGCCTCTTGTTCTCTCCTGCGGGCTGCCAGCTGTTCCCGGTATTCTTTGCTCAGAATGACCGTTCGAGATAAGTCTTCGTTGGAGAGGACTGGGGCACGGTGAACAAGTTGTGAGCGGCGCTGTTTCTCCTGTCTGGCTACATCTCCTAGACTTTGGCCTTCTGCGCGGGAGATAGCCAGCAATCCGCACAAAATAGCAACAGCACCGCGCATAACGAGTTTCGGCATGCCAATCCATCTGAGCACTGCCGGGCGAGTCGTTCAATTCTCAAGCATGTTCGACGTAGAAACGATGGGACATGGACCCTCGGAAGGCAGGATCGATTCGCGGGATTCAGTTGTTGCGGAAGTTGTATGGCGAAGGCTTGAAATGGCGCGCCCGGAGAGATTCGAACTCCCGACCTAACGCTCCGGAGGCGTTCGCTCTATCCAGCTGAGCTACGGGCGCGCTTCGTTTTGTATTATACCGTGCCACCTTTTCTCGTCGAGCACTGTCGCCTACATCTGCGACCGCCGGCACCGTGGAAAACGTCAGCACCGGCGATATCCCTTTCCTGCTGGATCAATTACTTTTCAAATCGCGAAGAAGCATTTACAAAGGAAGCCCATGTCCCTGCAAACTGATATCGAACGGCTATTCGTGCTGGGTGCGGAAGCCGCCAACCAGCCCAATGCACGCGCCCGCTTCGCCGAGTTTCGTGATGCTCTGGCCAGTGGCCAGGTGCGTGCTGCCGAAAAGATCGACGACCGCTGGAAGGTGCGTGCCTGGGTAAAGCAGGGAATCCTGCTGGGGTTTCGCCTCGGGGAACTCACCGAATGGGAAGCTGGCGCGCTTTCCTTTGTGGACAAAGACACCTATCCTGCCCGTCACTTTACCGTGTCCGACCGTGTCCGTGTCGTACCCGGAGGTTCTTCCATCCGCGCTGGGGCTTACGTCGCCCCCTCCGTCGTCTGCATGCCTCCCATGTACATCAACGTCGGCGCCTACGTGGATGAGGGCACTATGGTCGATTCTCACGCTCTGGTCGGCTCCTGCGCCCAGATCGGCAAGCGTGTTCACATCAGCGCCGCCGCCCAGATCGGAGGCGTCCTTGAGCCTGTGAACGCCACCCCCGTAATCATCGAAGACGATGTGCTCGTAGGCGGCAACTGCGGAGTCTATGAAGGCACCCAGGTGCGCTCGCGTGCCGTGCTGGGAGCCGGAACCCTGCTCACGCGCTCCACCCCGCTCTACGATCTGGTGCGCGGGGAACTCTATCGGGCCTCCGCCGACGAGCCGCTGGTGGTTCCGGAAAATGCCGTCGTGGTTCCGGGCAGCCGCGCCGTCACTCGCGGCAAGGCCGCTGAGTGGGGACTTTCGCTGTACTGTCCAGTGATTGTGAAGTACCGTGACGAAAAGACCGATCGCGGCGTGGAGCTGGAAGACATTCTGCGCTGAACATCTGCGCGGCGGTCAAACGGAGGGCGAGTGGCGGGTAAGGAGCCGAACCAGTACGAGCGCGAACTCACCACTGATCTGAACGATGCCACACCCGACCGGCCTCGTGGCATGGCCCTCCACAATCGCATTTTCATTGGCCTGGCCGTTGGAGCGGGAGCAGGGCTTGCGTTCAATGCAGCTCTCGGCCCGAATCATCCCACCATTCTCTGGACCACCCACAACCTCACGGAGCCAATTGGAACACTGTTTTTGCGCCTGTTGCTCATGATTGTGGTCCCTCTCATCTTCTCCGCGCTGGTGGTGGGTGTCGCAGGCGTGGGAGATGTTCGTAAGCTTGGCCGCGTCGGCCTGAAGTCCTTCGCCTATACCATCATCTTCTCTGCAATTTCGGTGCTCATCGGGCTGACGCTGGCAAACACCATCCGCCCTGGCCACCGTATTAATCCTGAGACCACAGCGGCGCTGAATCAGCGTTACGGCACCGAAGCCACGCAACGTATGCAGGCCGCCGGCGACGGCGCCTCCGAATCGCCACTGATGCAGGTAGTGCGCACCATCGTCCCCGCCAATCCCATTGCTGCCGTGGCGTCCGAAACCCCCAACCTCCTGCACCTCATGTTCTTCGCCGCGTTTCTCGGCGTGGCCGTTACCCTGATCCCGGTTGCAGTTTCCAAGCCAATGTTGGATGTACTGCAGGCAGTCTTCGACGCCAGCGCCAAGGCCGTGGACATCATCATGCGCCTCGCGCCCTATGCGGTCGCCTGCCTGGTCTTTAACAGCACCTCGCGCTTCGGACTCGACCTTCTCGGCGCGCTCGTCTGGTTTATTGCCACCGTTCTGTTGGGTCTTGGCTTGCAGATGTTTGGCGTTTACTCGCTCTCGGTGTACTTCCTGTCAAAAATCTCGCCCGTAGAATTCTTTCGTCGCACCAAGACCGTTGCTATTACGGCTTTCTCCACATCGTCCTCCAATGCCACCCTGCCCACGGCAATGCGTGTCTCGGAGGAAAACCTTGGTGTGCCGCGCGAGATCAACAGTTTTGTGCTCACTGTGGGCGCCACCATGAACCAGAATGGCACGGCGCTCTACGAGGGAATTACTGTGCTGTTTCTGGCACAGCTCGCAGGCCTGCAACTCTCGCTTGGCTCGCAACTCATGGTCGTCTATCTCGCGATTCTTGGAGGCATCGGGACCGCCGGTATCCCCTCCGGCTCCATTCCATTTATCGTCGCCATCCTCGCGCAAATGGGCA
>JBFXAV010000346.1:0-4129 GCA_050183935.1 Candidatus Korobacteraceae bacterium
GGACCTGCGCAAAGACCGCTTCCACAGCTGGATCAGCAAGTGGCATTGGGTTCCGCTTACCGTGCTCGGTTTTGCGATTCTGGCAGTTGGCGGGATGCAATACGTTCTGTGGCTGATCTTCCTGAGAACAGTTGTGGGGCTGCACGCCACCTGGCTGGTCAATTCGGCGACGCATATGTGGGGTTCGCAGCGTTTCCTTACCGGAGACAGTTCTACCAATAGTTTCTGGGTTGCGATCCTGACCTTTGGGGAAGGCTGGCACAACAATCACCACGCGCATCCGCAGTCAGCCCGGCATGGACTGGCATGGTACGAAGTGGACATGAACTGGTATGGCATTGTGGTTCTGCGGTGGTTGGGGCTGGCCTGGGACGTGAAGGTTCCCAAGCTGAAGGACCTGAAGAAGGAAGCAGAGCAGACGGCCACAGCCCTGGCGCCGGCTGAAACGCTGGTCAGTGCGGAAGCCCTGGCGACCGCGGCTTCGGGTGACTAGCCTTCTAGTGAAGATGTCCTATGAGCTGCAAAGCCTGCGAGTGCGCCTCGCGGGCTTTTTGTTTGCAGGACTCGTCTACAATTCTTAGCAAATGCGCACTGTTTCCCGCTCCAAGACCATCGCATTCTTCATCATTCTGGGAGCTTGCCTGGTCGGGTTTGCGGTTGCCCTGAACGTTACCTGGATCATCCTGAACTGGCGCGAGGTGGCGCGGCTGGTGCTGGGAATGGTTCTATTTGGGCTGATCATCGCGGGCGTGGTGCTGTACACGATCTTTATGGTGCGGGAGATCCGGCGCAACGAGCAGCAGGATAACTTCCTGAACGCTGTAACGCATGAGCTCAAGACTCCCATTGCTTCCATTCGGCTGTACCTGGAGACACTGGAGCACCGTAACCTTGATGAGGCCCAGCGCAAGGAGTTCTACCGAATTATGCTGGCGGATACCGACCGGCTACTGGGCACGGTGGAGCAGGTGCTCAAGGCGAGTGAGGTACGACACCGCGAACGGGACCGCGAGCAGGTTGATTTTTCCGCGGTTGTGCAGGACTCTCTTACCCTGGCGCGGCTGCGCCACAAGCTGCCACCAGAGTCGTTGCGTTTCGGAATCGCTCCCGCCGGGGAGATTACGCTGGTGGGCAGCGCCCAAGAGTTGCGCACTGCGGTAAGCAATCTGCTGGACAATGCCGTTAAGTATTCCAAGGAGAACGTCGATATCGTGGTGGAGGTGGTGACCCCGGATATCGATACGGTATTGCTGCGCGTCCGCGATTCCGGGATAGGAATTCCTCAGTCGGAGCTGAAGCGCATTTTCAAGCGCTTCTACCGCGTTCCCACAACAGCCACCAGGCAGGTGAAAGGGACAGGTCTTGGCCTGCTGATCACGCGGGCCATTGCGCGCCGCCACGGCGGCGATGTGATTGCCGAGAGTCCTGGGGAGGGCCATGGAAGCACGTTTACACTCCGGCTGCCGAGGGTGTACCGCGTATGAGCCGCATCCTAATCGTGGAAGACGAGGAGCATCTGGCACAGGGGCTACGCTTCAACCTGGAAGCAGAAGGACATACCGTCAAGGTGGCGGAGACTGGCGAAGATGCGCTTCAAGTGCTGATCGGGACCGGCACCTTCGACGTGGTGGTTCTCGACGTAATGCTACCGGGGAAAAATGGATTTACCGTCGCCAGGGAACTGCGGGCGGCACAAAACTTTGTTCCCGTGCTTATGCTTACCGCGCGTGGGAGGCCGGAGGACGTGCTGGAAGGGTTTGATGCCGGGGTGGATGACTACCTGGCCAAGCCGTTTCATCTTCCCATTCTGATTGCCCGCATAACAAGTTTGATCCGCCGGAAACGATGGCTTGCAAACGGTGCCCCGGCGGCGAACGCGAGCGACTCCCAAAGCTTCTTTGAGTTCAACGGAAAGACATTCGACTTTGAAAATATGCAGTTACGGGCAGGTTCCGAGGTCGTGCAGCTAACCTTGATGGAAGCGGACCTTTTGCGCTACTTTGCCCGCAACGTCGACCGTCCTGTGTCGCGGAAGGCGATTCTTGAGGACGTGTGGAACCTGCACGAAGACACCGACACCCGGGCAATCGACAATTTTGTGGTGCGCCTGCGCCGCTATATTGAAAAAGATCCCTCGCAACCCCGGCATCTGCTAACGGTGCGTGGCTTTGGATACCGTTTTGTGGCGGACCCGAGTGTTGCGGAGTAAGCCGCAAACGCCAAAAAGATCGACGAATGAAAGCGATTCACAAAAGAATAGCGAAACCAGATCGAATTTTCCGCATCCCATAACTAGGTCTCTTCTAGCCTGACCTGAGGAGCAAAAGCATGAGAAAGCATTGGAAGCACAGCCTGTTGGCTGCTCTGGTTGTAGTGCTCGGTTTTTCCAGCCTGATTCAAGCTCAGCGACCTCCAAGCAAAGCGGGGATGGAGCGGATTGAAAGGGAAGTCCGCCATGAGTTGGTGATGCTGCCTAATTACGGCGTGTTTGACTCCCTGAGCTACAAGGTGGATGGGTACACGGTGACTTTGCTCGGATATGTGAGGAATCCCGCGCTTAAATCGCAAGCCGAGAATGTGGTGAAGGAAATTGAGGGTGTGGAGAAAGTGGTGAATCAGATCGAGGTATTGCCGGCATCTCCGCAAGACGACCGCATACGTCTGGCCATGTACCGGGCGATTTATGGGGACGCGCCGCTCGACCGATATGCCCTTCAAGCGGTGCCACCGATCCACATTATTGTGAAAAATGGCCGGGTGATTCTGCAGGGCGTTGTGTCGAACACGTCGGACAAGACGCTGGCGGAAAGCCGCGCACGTTCGGTGAGCGGAGTTTTCGACGTGAAGAACGAAATCCAGGTAGAAAAGAACTAGCAGCCAAGCAAGGGATATTCTGAATGGAGAGCCCGGCAATACGCCCGGGCTCTCCGTGCTTTGGGCAAGTTCTCATCGTCGATGCGGCGCTCAGAATATTTTGGTGCGGCCCTCTTCCAGCACAAAAACCTGGTCCTTTACGCCTGCGCTTGCGGCCTCCCGTGCGAGCATTTCCAGGGGCTCATCCATGGGTTCATGGGAGAGGCGGAAGGTGCCGTAATGCATGGGGATCATCCACCGCGCTTTGAGATCGAGAAAGGCGCGAACGGCGTCCGAGGGGTTGGTGTGGACGTTACGGAAGCTGGGGGGATGGTAGGCGCCGATGGGAAGCAGGGCAAGATCAGGGCGAAGGCGCTGGCCGATTTCCGCAAAGCCCGGAAAATACGCGGTATCCCCGGCGTGGTACAGCGAATGGCCGTTGGCGCTCAGGACGTAACCGCCGTACCCGCGGTGCATGTCATGCACCACGCGCGCACCCCAGTGGCGCGACGGAACGTGAGTCACGCGCATCTGCTGGTAGCGCAGCTCCTGCCACCAGCTAAGCTCCACGATGTCGCGGTATCCCAGATCAGAAACCAGGTCACGCAGGTGTTGTGGAACCACCAGTAAGGGCGCCTCGCCGCACATGCGACGGGTATGGCGGGAGATTGCTCGCAGGGAAGGACGGTGCAGGTGGTCGAAGTGAGCGTGTGTTACCAGTACCACGTCCACCGATGGCAGATCGCGGATTCGCAGTCCGGGACGCCGAAGACGCTTCAGGACGAAGAGCCAGCGCGCGAAGTTGGGGTCGATGACGACATTTTGCCCGGCGACCTGGACGAAAAAGCTGGAATGGCCGATAAAAGTCACTCCCAATTCGTCCTGATCGGCAAGCAAGGGGACGTGAGTTTCTCCACGCCGACGCCTCACCGCCGATTGACCAACTAGCCTGCTGAACTGTTTGGCCCTATGCCGGAGATTCTGGTTGATCACGCTAACCAGATTAGACGCTCACTCGATAAAAAAAGAAACCCCGGACTGGCGGTAGTCGTTCGATTGTTTCCGAAGTTGAGATGAATCCGGTAGAGTAGACGGGGAGAAGGACTTCGAGAAAGTCTGAGAGAAGCGCCTGCGGCGTTTTCCAGGCGTAAGAAAGGAATCTTTCGCTTCATGCTTACGATGTTGCGTGTCTCGCTGTTGGTCGTGTTTCTCTCCATTCTGCTTTCCAGAATCTCCACCACGATCTATCTGCACCGGACCATGGCGCACAAGGGGT
>JBFXAV010000347.1:0-4112 GCA_050183935.1 Candidatus Korobacteraceae bacterium
CTCTCAGGTAATTGCTCGCCAGCACCAGCGTGAGCATGAAGAACATGAACAAATTCAGGTAGGCAAAAAAGCGGTAATAGCCCCCTTCATGTTCCATGTAGCCAGCCGAATATACGTGGATAAGAAATCCCACGTTAGTCACAATGAGCACCATCAGCATCGAAAGCTGGTCGAGGTAAAGCTGATAGGGAACGCTGAAGGAGCCGGCGCCCAGCCACGTCGCGTACGTCTCAATGTGCGGCAGGGATTCAGCGGGCATCTGGAAGAAGCGCAGCGCAACCACCCAGGCCCAGACCATGGCGGCTCCGGGGAAGGCAAGGGCGATGGCCGATACGGCCTTCTTGGGAAGCCCCCGGCCAAGCAGCCCGTTCAGGGCGCTTCCCACCAGCGGCAGAATCGGAATGAGCCAGAGATTCATACTTGGTTTCTAACTTCAGACGCTCTTGGAGATCTACAGCTTGAGCAAGTTAACCCGGTCCACGTTCAGCGTCTCGCGGGTACGGAATACAGCGATGATGATAGCGAGTCCCACCGCGGCTTCAGCGGCGGCGACCACCATTACAAAAAACACGAACACCTGTCCCTGCAGTGCCTGCCAGTGCGCGGCGAAAGCTACGAACGACAGGTTCACCGCATTAAGCATCAGCTCAATCGACATAAAAATGGTGATGATGTTGCGCTTCAGGATGAATCCACCAATCCCGCAAGCGAACAGGATCGCGCTCAGCAGCAGGTAATAAGAAAGCGGAACCATCAGGGTTCCCTCCGAATATCGGTGGTTCCAGACCAGGTGGAGCCGGAGCGGCTGGCCAGAACAATTGCGCCCATAATGGCGATCAGGATCAATACCGACGTGACTTCAAACGGCAGCAGGAATTCACGGAACAACAGGCGGCCCACCGCCTGCGGAGATCCATACAGCGCACCCACCGGTACGCTGCCCGTCGCGGCTTCGGAATGAAGCAGAATCCATGCAGCGACCGCAGCCACTCCCAGCATTCCCGGAATTCCGAACAGCAGCGCGACGCGGCTGCCGCGCGTGCGTTCTTCTTCGCCTGCATTCAGCAGCATGATCACGAACACGAACAGCACCATGATCGCGCCCGCGTACACGATAATCTGCACCACGGCAACGAACTCCGCTCCCAGTAGCAGGTACTCCACTGCCAGGGATCCCATCACCGCAATCAGCGACAAGGCGCTGTTGATGGGATGGCGCTGCACCAGCAGGTTTACTGCGCCCGCGACAGCGATCAGTCCGAAGAAGGAAAACAACAGCCAATGAACCCACATAAGGCAGCTTCCAGTTCCGAATTGCCGAGCCTGCCATTCGGCCTTGCACTACAAGTCCGGGCAGTCTCGCGATAACCAAGGATCAACAACCCACCAGCTCTAGGCGCTCAGCGCTACAAAAAAGCTGGTGACCACCACGTTGGCGATGGCCAGAGGCAGCAGCACCTTCCAGCCGAACGCCATAAGCTGGTCATAGCGGAAGCGCGGCAGTGTGCCGCGAATCCAGATATAGAGAAATAAGAAAAGGAACACTCGCAGGAACAGCCAGAACACCGGCAACAGCGCCTGCATCCAGACGGGCCCAAACACCGGCCCCTGCCATCCACCCAAAAACAAGATGGAAGTCAGGAAAGCCACGGTGAACATGGCGGCATACTCCGCCATGAAGAACATAGCGAACTTCATGGCGCTGTACTCGGTGTGATATCCGGCAACCAGCTCGGTTTCCGCTTCCGGGAGATCAAACGGAATGCGGTTGGTTTCCGCGAAAGCCGCGCAGACAAAAACAAAGAATGCCACGATTTGTCCGCGGAAGATGTTCCACTTGGGCAGGAACCCGAACCAGGTTTCCTGCTGAGATTCCACAATTCCGTACAAGCTGAACGTCCCGGAGAAGATCAGCACGCCAATCAGTGACAGCCCCAACGCCAGCTCGTAGCTCACCATCTGTGCGCTGGCGCGCAAGGCACCCAGCAGCGAATATTTGCTGTTCGATGCCCACCCAGCCAGCGCGATTCCATACACGCTTACGGAGCTGATGCCCAGAATGATCAGCAGGGAAACGTTGGTATCCGTGATCTGGAGCGGAGTGCGAATGCCGTTGATCTCCACCCACGGACCAATGGGAATCAGCGCGATCGAGACAAGCGCCGTGCCCACGGCAATCATGGGGGCGATTACATACAAAAAACGGTGCGCGTAGGGCGGGGTAAGGTCTTCCTTCAGGATGAACTTCAGTCCGTCCGCCAAAGGTTGCAAGAGCCCGAATGGGCCTACACGGGTCGGTCCCCAGCGGTTCTGGATGCGCCCCACCAGTTTGCGCTCCAGCCACACGGCGTAGGCCACCGCCGTGAGCAGAAACCACAGCATAATGGCGATCTTCACCAGTGAGATGAGGACGAACGTCGACGTGCTCAGATTTCCGGTTTCAGGCAAATGCGTGTTCCTTGGTTCTCAAGCGTGCTTGACCATCTTTGAAAGGGCACGGCTTCAGCCGTGCCGAAATAGCCTGGAAGCTTTACACTTCCACTTCTTTGCTCGCAGGCTCGGTGCGCCTTGCCTCCATCACCGAGTTCAGGGTGTTGGAATACCTGCCGAGCGTGCCAGAGGTGAACAGCGTGTCCTCCGAAGGCACAATCAACTCTGGATGGCTGGGCAGCTCCGCCGGCCCGCGCGCCGGGATACTCGTATGCTCGTCGTTTCCAGCGGCAAGATTCAGCCGGGAGACGTCATACCCGGGCACCAAACGCTGAATCTCATCGAGCATGGCGACGGGATCAAACGGTGACATGCGCGGCTCCAGTCCATGCGCCTCAAGCCACACGGCATGACGGTCGGCCTCGCCGGATTGTGCTCCTCGCGATTGGCCCATGTCCGCGCGCGTGGGACGGCCAAACGGCACCAGGCGCTTCAGGTCGTAACCCATCTTGTCGGCGATACGCACAATGATTTCAAAGTCCGACTTCGTGCCGTTAAGGTCGCCAGCCTTTTTCAGGATCTGCAAGTCGCCGCTGGTGTTCGTGACCGTGCCGGACTTTTCGTAGGCATTCGCCGCAGGCAGCACCACATCCGCCAGCATCGCCGTCTCGGTAAGGAACATGTCCTGGACCACCAGGAACGAATGAGAAACGGAATGCGGATCGACGCTGTAGCGCGAAACCGGATTCGAGCCGACTACATAAAGCGCCTTCAAACGGCCAGCCCCTGCCGCCTCAAACATCTGCGGAAGGTTCAATCCTGGTTGTGCAGGAACACTGGCAGACCACTCTTCCGAAAAGCGCGCTGCTTCGCCCAGAGGCGTGTATCCCGGCAGCAGGTCCGGGTAGAGACCCATATCCGCTGCGCCTCGCGAGTTGGCGTAATCGCCCAGGCATAGAAACTTCGCCTTCGGCAAAGCCTGCACGAGAGTCTGGATGTCCACGCCGCGCAGCTCCGCTCCGAACATCACTACCAGGGCTTCCTCTCTTTCGAGCCGGTCGCGCAGCGCGTGCAGATCAGCCGCATTGCCGAGCGCGGAAGCGCTGGCTTCATCGCCTGCGAGATAGCGCACGAACAGCGATTCGCCACCCTCCGCCGGAACTTGCTGAAACACCGTGGCCTGGCGGCGCAGTTTGATGAGATAGGAGTTCACCACGTACAGCCGCGCACCGTTCAGGCGGACATTGTTGCGGATCTGCCAAGCGAGCAATGGATGCTGATCGGTGGGATTGTTGCCGATGAGAAGCATGGCGGGAGCGGAGGCAACGTCGCGCATGCTCGCCGTGGCTTCATCTTTTCCCTGTAATGCTGAGACAAAACCCGGATAGTCTGCTGTGCGGTGATGATCAATATTGTTCGTGCCCAGCACCGCGCGCGCAAATTTCTGCAGCAGGTAAGCTTCTTCCGTGGTTGTCCGCGTGGAACCGATCACTCCCACGGCCTGGCCGCCCTCTTTCTCAACGATTTCGCGGAAGCGCGTGCCCACCAGTTCGATTGCTTCATTCCAGGTCGCGGGCACCAGCCTGCCGCCGCGCCGGATCAGCGGCTCGCGCAGCCGCCGGGAATCGTCGGCAAAGTCAAACGCATACCGTCCCTTCACGCATAGGAAGTCGCCGTTGATC
>JBFXAV010000348.1:0-4110 GCA_050183935.1 Candidatus Korobacteraceae bacterium
CACCGGAGGGGATTCAGCTTCGGTCCACGTGCTTTTTTCCGGATCGCATGCGCGGAAGATAACGCCCGCATCCGCTAACGGATCGGTGAATTACTATACAGGAGACGATTCCGGCAGGTGGCTGACGGGAATACCCACGTACGGAAAGCTCTCGTATAAACAGATATATCCGGGAATTGATCTTGAATTCCACGGCGATAACGGCGAATTCGAATACGACTTTATACTTGCTCCTGGGGCGGACCCGAACGTTATTCAGCTTGCTTTCTCGGGAGCGGCCCCCACGCTCAATGAGTCCGGCCTGCTTCTGCATGTGGCTTCCCACGAATTCCGATTTCGCAGTCCGGTGATCTACCAAGACTCCAATGGCAAGCGCCGCAGTATCCAAGGAGGCTTCAGGATGCTGGCAGACGGCAAAGTTGGATTCCACGTGGGTCCATACGACCGTAGTCTGCCTCTCGTTATCGATCCTGTGCTCGCTTACTCCAGTTACCTTCCCGGCAATGGCTTTACCGTTCACGGAGTTGCTGCCGATAGCGGCGGCAACATGATCGTCGTGGGCGAAACCGCTACTGACGGGTTTGTCATGAAACTGGACCGCACTGGCAAACAGATCCTCTACACAACATACTTAGGAGGTTCGTCGTTCGATGGGGTTCGTGCAGTGGTCACTGACCAGTCCCAGAATGTATTTGTAGCTGGGAACACCAGTTCCAAAGACTTCCCTACAAGCGCAAGCGCATTCGCCCGCAGTTGCGCGTCGTTTTGCAGTTCATCCTTTGCCGCAAAATTAGGACCTGCCGGCGAACTTGTCTATGGCACCTATGTTGGAGCGAGCAACGCTGCAGTTCATGCCTTGACTATAGACACCGACGGGAATGCATACCTGACTGGAACTGTTGCCTCACTGGACCTGCCGCTGGTAGGCGCCTTCCAGTCCAGCATGCCGGAGGCGGAGAGCACTAGCGCGTCCAGTGCTTTCGTACAGAAGCTGAATGCAAACGGATCAGGACTGCTGCTCTCAAGCTATCTGGGCGGAAGAGGACGGGACATTGGCACTGCCATCGCTGTAGATGAGACGGGAAGCATCTTCGTGGCTGGAACAACTGAATCCAGTGATTTTCCGGTGAAAGGAGCTTCGCAACTCCCTCCAAAGGGTCGGCACATCTTCCTCACAAAACTCACGCCTGATGGTCAGGAATTGGTGTACTCCATCCTTCTTGGAGGTTCCGGAGGTG
The DNA here is from genome assembly GCA_050183935.1 of Candidatus Korobacteraceae bacterium. Lineage (GTDB taxonomy): Bacteria > Acidobacteriota > Terriglobia > Terriglobales > Acidobacteriaceae > DASZRZ01. Next base: position 1,239 of record JBFXAV010000348.1, read on the forward strand.
AGACCCTGGCCGGAATGAGCCTTGGCTCAAACGGCCGGGTTTACCTGACCGGGAGGACCGATTCGCCCGATTTTCCGCTAACTAGAGATGCATTCAAAAGTGTATGCCGACGCGACGGACTCTGGTGCACAGGAGAGGCGTTCCTAACGGCTGTCCGGGCAGACCGGCCGGAAGTGACATACTCTACGTTCCTCGCAGAAGCGCTTGCGGAACAAATTGTGGCAGATGGTAACCACGTCTATGTGGTTGGACGAACGTCTTCGCCGGACTTTCCCCTGGTGAATTCTATGCAAACAAGCGTGGATGACGTCTCCGCCTTTGTTATGGAGATGGACAGCACGGGAGCCGTCGTTTTCTCTACGTTGCTAGGAGGAAGAAATACCAGCGCGGATTCCTCGGCCATTGCAGTAAGGGATGGCTCAATCATTGTTGCCGGTACCGTGACGGCAAAAAACAATTCGGCTCCCGATTACCCGCTGCAGAACCCGATCACAAGCGGGATTCCGTGTTGCGGCATTCGGACCCCTTTTATGGCCCGCATCACTCCCGCGAGTGGGCCTGTTGTGAGCGTCTCTCCCCTCAGTGCCCCAATGGTTACGATACGAAACGTGGGCTCTTCCCCGCTTTACATGAACCCAGTGCAGGCTAGCTTAAATTTCGAACTCGGAGGGGATTGTGGCTACTCCTTGCCGACCGGGGGAGACTGCATTGTGTACCTGCGCTCATTGGATAGCTCTCCAACAGGCACACTGACTGTCGATTCCAATGCAGGTGCCAAATTAACTCTGGCCATCAACAAGTGGACTGCACTGGATCCAAACCGCCCTGCAGTATTGCTCTTGTCTCCTGCAACGGTCAATTTTCCTCCGGTACTGGTCGGACAGGACTTGTCGCGTTCGGTACGGATTCGGAACGTGGGACTGAACTCCGTCGGCCTTGCGATCGCCGCAGATCGGCCGTTTCAAGTCTCCAACTCAGGATGCTATGTGCTGGGACCTGGTGGGTCCTGCAACATAAATGTTAGCTTTGCACCCGAGAACTCTAATGCCGTCGGCGGCGCGCTGACTGTGAACGGACAGAAAGTTTTCTTGAAAGGCAGCGGCACCGGAATTGCTCTGGTGGCATCGGCGGATTCCATAAATTTTGGCACGCAGTACGTTTCCATGCTCGGGCCGGAGCGGATCGTTACCTTCCAGAATGCTTCCTCTGGACCTGTGGCACTGAATCAGCTTCAGGTAAGTGGCAACTTCCAGACTACAAGCCACTGTCCTCCCACCCTTGCTCCATTTTCCGAATGTCGAGTGTCGCTGGCGTTCGTTCCTACAACAAACGCTAATTATCAAGGAACTTTGACGGCTAGCTTTTCAGGAGGTGCAGCATCTGTAGCGCTCACGGGTATTGGCCGCATCTTGTCTGACCTTAGCCTTTCAGACTACCTGGTGAATTTCGGGAACGCGCAACTTAATGTCAGTACAACCAGAAGCCTGACTATTACCAATAACTCCAGTCACACAATAAAGCTTTCTGACGTTGTAGCTACGGCTCCGTTTGCGGCGAAGAGTAATTGCAACGAAGCACTGCCCGCGGGAAGTAGTTGTGCGCTCGACGTTTCCTTTGCCCCCGGCAACCTGGAGACCTTTGGCGGGCAACTCTCCATCATCCACGATGGACTTGGTAGTCCCCAGCAAGTTGCACTCGCCGGTACAGGACAAGGACCGATTCGTATATCACTGGCAACCGTAGAGTTTGGAGATCAACAGGTAGGCACCACAAGTGGAAAACGTCACCTGAGTATCAGCAACAATACCAATAATCCGGTCACGTTTGCCGGAATAAGCATCAGCGGGGATGAATTCTCGTTGGTTAGCAATCCATGTACCACGCTGCCGCGCCTCTACGGTTGTGCCCCCCAATTCACGTTCACCCCGAAAGGAACAGGAATTCGACAAGCTATTGTCACCATAACCACGGCAACGCCGCCCTTTACACTTGCTACCATCCTTCGCGGTAATGGCGTGGTTCCCCAACCAGTTATTCCTACACAGGTCACATCCGAGTCCTCACCAACCTCAACGGCGCCACCTCCACTGACTCCGCCAAGTGCTCCCGCAGTCATGTTTGGAGAGCAAGCCATTTCTGCTCCCGTTGCCACGTCTTCGGAGACCGATTCAACTCCCGCCACTCCAGTACCTGCATCCACCGGTGTCGGAGGTGAGAACACAAGTCCGTCTGCGTCCACCAGTACGCCGGCACCGTCCGTGCCCTCCGGGCAGACTGTCAAGGACACTCCGCCATTGGCGGATCAAAGCATCACAGTTGGCTCGTCGCCCGGAACAACAACCGGCAGTACAGGGGAGATAAACAGCTCAACGTCGGCACCGTCCGCTGGACAGACAGGCACCCAATCTGCCAGTCCGGCAAAGCCGCCGAGTGGCTTTTCGGATCAAGGCATTACCGTTCCGGCCAGGCAATGACCGGAGGAATACATTTGGTGAGAAGGCTATCCGGGTCGAATTGGCGGCATCGCCCGGAGCCATTCCTTTCATCATCACCTACTGATTCCATCAGCTATTCTTTGTGCCTCGCCCTGTGTGAAGTTGCCACTGATTATCGCTGAATCGGTAATAGAGGTTCGTACTGTCGGTGCCATGACCACGGCACCGTCAAGCAGGATCGCGATTGGCCGGTTAATGTGCTTGTCGGTCGCTTCCTTTATCCGGTCAGCCCCTTGAGGCAGGAACTGCACGTTGTGATCGGCTCCCCAATTTCTGACACACAATGAAGGTGAGTTCCGGCACAATCGACTGCCCTGAAGAAGGGGGAGGTTTGCCGTGAAGAGGAAGCGTTTCAGTGTGGAGCAGATCGTGGCGGT
>JBFXAV010000349.1:0-4109 GCA_050183935.1 Candidatus Korobacteraceae bacterium
CCGTCGCCTGCTGCATGAGGCAAAAGTGGTGGCAGTACCAGGTGAGGCCTTTGGCACGGAGGAGCACATCCGAGTGTCTTACGCCACCTCGGCTGGAGAAATCGACCGTGGAATCCAGCGCATGCGGGAGTGGTTCGGGAACCTGTAGAGCTTCGGCCATGTGCCACCGGTTTCGATGATGTCCACTCTCTACCCACTGCGGCTCGCGCCGGAGTTTCACAAGCGCATCTGGGGAACGCGCCAGCTTGCCCCGCTTTACCCGGGCTTCACGCCCGATGAGCCCATAGGGGAAGCATGGCTCACCGGCGACGCCTGCACAGTGGCTAATGGCGCGCTCGTAGGAGAGACACTAGGCGCACTGGCCCGTCGCTTCGGGCGCGAATTGGTTGGTGACTCTGCCCCGCAACCGGATCAGTTTCCGCTGCTGATTAAATTTCTCTTTCCGCGAGAAAAACTTTCCGTCCAGGTTCATCCCGATGATGCCGGGGCACGCGCGCTCGGGCAACCCTGCGGCAAGACCGAATGCTGGTACGTACTGGCCGCCGAACCTGGGGCGCAGGTGGCGCTCGGCCTGAAGCCCGGAGTTACAAAAGCGGACCTGGAGCGCGCGATCCGCGAGACCAGGGCCGAGGAAGTGTTGAACTGGCTGGACGTTCGCCCTGGAGAGATGATCTATGTGGATGCGGGCACGGTTCATGCCATTGGTGGTGGCTCTGTGTTGATCGAGGCCCAACAGAATTCCGATGTGACATTCCGGCTGTATGACTATGGCCGTCCGCGCGAACTGCACGTCGATCAAGGCCTGGCGGCGACCAAAGAGCGCACTTGTGCCGGAAAGGTGAAGCGACCTGCCCAGAATGGAAGCGGAGAACTGCTGGTGGAAGCGCCATGCTTTGAGGTCCGCAAGGAGCGGGAGGAGTTTGTTTTTCAGCCTGCGATGCGCACCACTGCAAGCTGCCTGGTAGCGCTCGAAGGCTGCGGCGTCTTAGAGTGGGCGGGCGGCGATCCTGTAGTCTTCGCAAGTGGCGAGGCCGTAATTGTTCCTGCGTCCGTCGGAGCCTTTCGCGTACGGCCACAGTGGGAAATGGAAGTCTTTTGGGCAAAGGTCCCTTCGCATGCGGCGAAAGAACCCGAAGCGGTGCTGTACGAATCGGAGACTCAAAGCTGAAACTCTTGCCAAAGAAAATCAACTTTTACCCTGTCATTCTCGCCGGAGGCCGCGGCACGCGCTTCTGGCCGCTCAGCCGCAAGCGCCGCGCCAAGCAGATGCTAGCGCTCGACGGCTCAAAGACCATGATTCAGCAGACGGTGGACCGCCTGCTGCCGCTGGCTCCGCGCGAACGCTTCTGGATCATTACTAACCAGGACCTGCGCGACGGCATCGCCCGCCAGCTTCCCAAGGTTCCGCGCAAGCAGATTGTTGCCGAGCCTGTGGGGCGCAACACTGCCCCAGCAATCGGGCTGGCGGCGTTTTTATTGCTGCGGCAAGACCCGGCTGCGGTGCTTGGCCTATTCCCTTCCGATCACACCATCCAAAACGCTGGCCGCTTCCGCCAGCAGGTACAGCAGGCGGTTCGCCTTGCCGTGGAGGATGGGTACACCGTGGTCATGGGCATCAGCCCCACGCGTCCGGAGACGGGGTATGGCTACATCGAAGGCGGTGAGCAACTGCCGGGGAACATCCGCCGTGTGCGGAGGTTCACCGAGAAACCGAATGCTCCCACTGCACACGAGTTCCTGAATGCAGGCAACTATTATTGGAACAGCGGCATGTTCGTCTGGAGTGCCCGCACTCTGACGGAGGCATTGCGCGAGTATCTTCCCAAGACCGCAGACCTGCTGGAGCAGATTGCCACTGCCTACGGTTCGCGCAAGTTTGAGAGTACCTTCGCGCGCCTGTATCCCAAGTGCGAAAACATCAGCGTGGACTATGCAGTGCTGGAGCCTCGCTCAGCGCGCGGCGAGCGCGGAGCTAACATCTATTGCCTGCCTGCGGAGTTTCCCTGGAACGATCTCGGCTCATGGGCGGCGCTCTACGAGCACCGGCAAGAGGGGCAGAGCGGCGTCAACATCATCGCGGGGGACAAGACGTTCACACTGAACGCCGAGGGCAACTACATCCACGCGCCCGGGAAGTTCGTAGCTGCCGTTGGGGTGAAGGACCTTGTGGTAGTGGAAACCGACGACGCGCTGCTCATCACAACGCGCGAGCATGCTCAGGATGTGGGGAAAGTCGTAAAGTATCTCGACGAGAAAAAGCTGACCAAGCTCGTCTAACGAGAGGCTAATGGCTGCTGCGGAGATCAAGTTTGGCACGGACGGCTGGCGTGGCATTATTGCCGACGACTACACCTTTGAGAATGTCCGCCGGGTGGCGGGTGGCATTGCCTCCTACGTCCTGAAGAACGAAGACCCAGGTCGCGGCCTTCTTGTGGGATACGACACGCGCTTTGGCTCGCGGCGCTTTGCGGAAGCGCTCTCCGAAGTGATCGCCGAGGCTGGTATTCCCGTGCGCCTTGCCGATGACAGCATTCCCACGCCAGCGATTTCTTATCTGGCCAAGAGTCTGGGTACCGCCGGCGGCGTGGCCATAACTTCCAGCCACAATCCCTGGAGCTGGAATGGAGTGAAGTTCAAGGAGAAGTTCGGTGGCTCTGCGCGGCCCTCGGTTGTGAAGCAGATCGAGTCCGAGGTGCGGGCGGGAGCAATGCCCAAGGGAAATCGCGCCTCGGTGGAACTCATGGACTTCAAGACGCCGTACACCGAAGCCATCAGCCGCTTTGCCGACCTAAACGCTATCGGCAACGCGGGATTCAAGATTGCGATGGACTACATGCACGGCTCCGGACGGGGAATTGCAGGGAGCATTTTGCGCTCACGCAGCGTGGACTGTGTGGAGATTCGCAGTGACGTAAACCCCCTTTTCCCCGGTATCAACCCGGAACCGATCCTGCCGCATGTTGCCATGCTCCAGGAGACCGTCACGCGCGAGAGGTGCCACGCTGGCTTTGCCGTGGATGGCGACGCCGACCGCATTGGCGCGGTGGCCGAAGACGGCAGTTTTGTGGACGCGCACAAGTGCTACGCGATTCTGCTGTGGTGGCTGCTCGAATACAAAAAATGGTCTGGCGCCATCACCCGGGCCTTTAACACCACCTGTATGCTCGACCGCATTGCGCAGCACTATGGACGAGAACTTATCGAGCACGGCATCGGCTTCAAGTATGTCTGCGACGTGGTGCTTTCAGGCAAAGAAGTGCTGATCGGTGGCGAGGAGTCGGGTGGCATCGGCATTCCGCGCCACCTTCCCGAACGCGACGGCTCATTGAATGCGCTGCTGCTGTGCAACGCTATGGCCGATAGCCGCATGACGCTGGGGCAGATCGTAGCGCATCTTCAGGAAGAATTTGGAGAACACCACTACGGCCGTACCGACTTGCACGTGAGCGATGCAGTAAAGTACCCGGCTATCCAGCGTGCCGAGGCGGCAGGAACGACAGTGCTGGGGCGTTACAGAATTCTGCGTAAGGAAAATATGGACGGCATCAAGCTGTTCCTCGATGCCAGCCAGAACTCTTCCGGCGTGAAGCCCGGCGCACAGGCGTGGGTGCTGCTGCGAGCGTCGGGGACAGAGCCGCTGCTGCGTATCTACTCGGAAGCAGCATCTCCGCAGCTCGTGCGCGAGATTTTGGCGCAGGCTGAGGCGTTTGTTGGCGAGTCCGCGACCGCCAGTTAGCAGTAAAAAGGTAACCCTCTGCCGATCAGCGACTCGCCAGTAATCGCGCAACCCGCTCCGCGTCTTCTTCTGTATCCACGCCGACGGTGTCGAATGGAGTTTCGCCGACGTGAATCGGGATGCCATGATCCAGAAAGCGGAGCTGTTCCAGGCGCTCGCTACGCTCCAGTTCTGATTCCGGCAGACTGACGAAGCGGCTCAGGGCTTCCCTGCGATAGGCATAGAAACCCAGGTGTTTGTAATAGCGCACTTGTCCGCTTCCATCGCGGTCGCACGGAATGGTGCTGCGCGAAAAATAGAGTGCACGGCCTGTGCGATCCGTGACCACCTTGACGGCGTTCGGATTGTGAACGTCCTCGGCTCCGCATGGAGT
>JBFXAV010000350.1:0-4105 GCA_050183935.1 Candidatus Korobacteraceae bacterium
GACTGAGCGCGCCGGAGCGCGCTAAGCTCCTCCATCCGGCAGTGGTGCAGTTCGGCCCCCGGACTTCTAACCCAACTCCCAACTTCAAAGACAGCGTCATCCCGAGTGAAGCAGGGGGGCGTGCTTGTAACAGCTATCACACACTGCACTACCCACCATCCCAATCGTTCCGCACGCAACGCTTTTTCCTCGAATGCCCTTAATACAGGTTGGAGGCCGTGCTCTCATGCATATTCACTTTCTGACAACCTCCTGCTGGCTTTCCTATTCTCACGAAGAGCCCGCACTGGCGGGAATCCACATATCTCACCGAAGGCTTGCAGGAGGAATCCATGAAGATCGAAAGCTTGCAGGAATTGTTCGTCGATGAGCTGCAGGACTTGTACGACGCGGAGAATCGAATTCTGAATGCATTGCAGAAAATGACGGAGCATGCACATTCCCCCGAATTGAAAGCTGCTTTTCGTGAGCACTACACAGAGACGCAGCAGCAACTCCGTCGCCTGGACCAGATTTTTGACGAGCTGGGCGACGAGGAACGTGAGGGTAAGACCTGCAAAGGCGTTCAGGGAATCATCGAAGAAAATGAAAGTCTTATTAAGGAAGCGAAAGATCCTGACGTGCGCGATGCCGGAATGATCGCGGGAGCGCAGCGGGTGGAGCACTACGAAATGGCCGCGTATGGCACTGTGCGGACCTATGCGGGATTATTGGGCCGCAAGAAGTGGGCCGACCTGCTGCAGGAAACACTGGACGAAGAAAAGAACACCGACAGCAGGCTGACCGAGCTGGCGGAAACCATCAACATTGAAGCCAAAGCCGCCTGAGTAAGCATGGGCGCTAACGGCGCCGTGGGCCTCCCTTACCGAAGATCAGGTGGTCGAGAGAGAGAGGCCCGGCGCCGAAGAAAATAAGCGTCAATGCGACGGTAAAAAGGATCAGAGTGAACTCGTACCCGCCCTGGCCGGTAAGTCCACGCTTGAAGTGCACTTTTACGATGGCAACCGCCATGTCAATTGCGACTGCTGCTGCGGCAAAGGGCGTGAGCAATCCAAGAATCAGAAGAATTCCGCCGCCAACCTCGGCGGCCACCACCAGGTAGGCCATCCATCCAGGAACCCCGATGTTAGCAAGCAGGCCCGAAGCGAAGCCCTGAATGTTCATCATCTTGGGCCAGCCGTGCGCGATCATGGTTACACCCAGTGCCAGACGCAGGGCAAGCAGGCCTAGAGGCTGAAGCTGCGGAAGCAGGCGTGTCGTCATAGAAACTCTCGGAATTGGTAACGAGCTTACCCGAGCCGCGCCAGAAACGGAAGCCGTGCCCGCCGCTGGCTATTGGGTACTGTATTCGGGAGTCATCGCGAGCCGTTGGCGCAAGGTTTCCAGGCGCAAACCACGTTCGCGCAGGATGAGGGCAGCTACGGAGGCTTCGGCGTGCAGCAAGCCGAGGAGCAGGTGTTCGGCGGCGATTGCGGGAGACTCCAGGGCTCGCGCTTCGCGAGCAGCCGCGACCAGCACCTGGCGCGCTTCGTCGGTGTAGGGCAGGTCATCCCGGTAGGTCACCAGCGCGGCCCCGCCCACTCGTTCGCGAACCTCCTGGCGAATTGGGTTGTGTTCTTCCAGCGGCAGCACGCTCACAATCGACGGAATGGGTACGTGCAGCAGGCCCAGCAACAGGTGAACAGGAGCGATGCTGGAGGAGTTCAGGAGTTCGGCTTCCACGCGCGCGAATCCGATGGCACGTTGAGCTTCGCTGCTGAAGTGTGGCGCCCGGCGGCGCAGGCCACGGCGGATGGAGAAATACACCAATCCCAGCAGGATGATGATTCCCGAAACTACCGCCAAGGTGTAGTAGTCGTGCATCCTTAGAGATAGATGATACGCCCGGAGCCCCGGGTCGCCAGTGGAAAGCTGCAAAGGAAAATACCCCGATGCCGACGCCGGCGACGGACTCCAGCTCTGAGTAGTTAGACACTGAAGATTCCCAGAGGGAAGCAGGATTTTGCTTACCCCGTTGCCAGTTCATCGACGGATTCAAGCGGAGTGCCGCAGATGCGGCAAATCACCGCAGAGCAATCGCCGCAGGTCAGCGGATCGGGCACAGGCCGTCTGCAGAGGGGACAATAGAGGGCAAGTTGCGAAGCCTCGGATTCTGCGGAATTCATTCCCGCCAATGTAGCATGCGGCCCGCCCCGCCGTGACCCGGTGCTCTCCGGTTGGGGAAACCGATCTACGACGAACAGCAGCACACTGCCGGAAACCGGAATAAAATACTGGGCTTATGAATGCCGAGGACAAGCTGCGCGAGGAGTTCAATCAATGGGCTGAGGACGGGCGCGGTGACCAGATGGAGGCGCATCACTTCAGTACGGCCGAGCAGGCCGTCCGGCTCATGGATTTGAAGCCGGGCGAGCGCGTACTCGACCTAGGATGTGGCACGGGATGGGCATCGCGGCTGCTGGCCCGGTTGGTGGGTGAAGGACCGGCAGGTTTTGGGCAGGTGGTGGCCGTGGATCTTTCCGACGAGATGATCCGGCGGGGGCGAGCCGCCTCGCGGGAGTTCGACAACATACTCTTTGTGTGGGGCTCGGCGCAGCAAATTCCGTGGGAGGAAAATTACTTCGACAAAGTTCTCTCGGTGGAATCGTTTTATTTTTTTCCGGATCAGGACCGCGCACTGGCGGAGCTGTTCCGTGTAATGGCGCCGCGGGCGCGCATGTTTCTACAGGTTGGAGTGTACAAAGACAATCCGCATTCGCTGCGCTGGCTCGAAGGACTGAAGGTGCCGGTACATGTGCGCTCCGAGGCAGAGTACGTACAGTTATTGAAGGCGCACGCTTTCGAAGATGTGGAGACGCGGAGAATCCCGGATGAAAGCCCGGTCTCCCAAGAACTCCAAGAAGAGTGGCAAGGAAGCCTGGAAGACCTGCACGACTTTAAGCGAATCGGGACACTGCTGATCACGGCTCGCAAGCCGGATGTACGGTCGATGGGGCCTGCATGGCAGGTGTACTTAAATTTGCGCTGTCACAGGTTACGAGGGAATAGAATGAAGGCTTTTAATAGAACTGTTCTAGCCTGTGCGGGATTAGTGATGCTTGCGGTTGCGGCCAGTTTGGCGCGGGCGCAACGCCCCGGGGCAAACTCTGCTGGGGCTCCTCAGTCCCGCGTGGCGGCGTCGCCCCCATGGATGGCGTCGGCTCAGAAGAAACTCGAAGGTGAGTTGACTGCGAAGCACACTGAGGCCCACAGCGCGCGTATCCAGCGAGGTATGCGGCAGGTGGCGCAGTTCTGGCGTACGAGTGACGGCAACCAGGCGACCTTCGAGGATTTCGTGCGCTCGAACTTCGCCGCGGACAGTGCCACGCTGGACCAGGTATTCCTGCGCTGGGAGAGCAACCTGGAACAGCTCGACGGGCACATGCTGGAGATTACGCGTGAGTTTCGCGAGCAAACGGATTTGGATCGTGGTCCAATTCTCCCGGTGGATGAAGTTTTCGCAGCATACGATCCATCAGCGCATGTTCTGGAAGATTTTTTCGGCAACAGGCTGGCATTTACGGTCCTCCTGAACTTCCCGATCACTGTGCTGGAGGAGCGGCTTTCCGCTGGGGAGCGCTGGACGCGGCGCGAGTGGGCAGAGACGAAGCTGGCGGAGCGCTTCTCCAAACGCGTTCCCGCGCAAGCGCAACTGGCCGTGGCGCGAGCATCTGCCCGGGCCGAGCAATACATTGCCGAGTACAACATCTGGATGCATCACGTGCTGGCGGAGGACGGGCGGCGGCTCTTTCCCAGCGGAATGCGCTTGCTCTCGCACTGGAACCTGCGCGACCAGATCAAGGCAGACTACGCCATCTACGAGCAGGGCGGAGAGGCGGCGCGCGATGCGCAAGCACGGCAGCGAGTCATTCAGCGTGTGATGGACCGGATTGTTACACAAACGATTCCGCGATCGGTGGTGGATAACCCGCAGGTGGATTGGAATCCATTTACCAATGAAGTGCGGCTGGCTGCTGTGAAGGACTCCGACCATGCCCCGCGGCACTGGGAAGGCGAGCAGCGGCAGGCCTCGCTCTCGGCGGCCGAGGGAAGCACGCGCTATGAG
>JBFXAV010000351.1:0-4095 GCA_050183935.1 Candidatus Korobacteraceae bacterium
AATAATGCCGCACCCGCCAGCGCCGAAGCCATGCAACAGCAGGTGGCACAGCTTGCGGGCCTGCGCTCCGTGGCGTCCACGCTGGAGTGGTTCCTGCAGCACCGCGAGGAACTACTGAACAGCCAAGTGGAGCTAGCGCAGATTCCGGCGCCACCATTTGGCGAGTCAGCGCGCTCGGAGTGGCTGCGGCAACGGTTCGTCAGCGCTGGCCTCGAAGACGTCCATATTGATGAGATCGGCAATGTGCTGGGAACCCGGTGGGGGACAAACCCGAATGCCAAGTTTCTGGCACTGACGGCACACGTAGATACCGTTTTCCCGGCAGGGACTCCGGTAGAAGTGAGGCGCCAGGGTGAACGCGTGTATGGCCCGGGGGTTTCCGACAATGCAGCCGGAGTGGCTGCATTGCTGGCTCTAGCGGAAGGAATGAAGGCGGCGCAGGTCGAGACCGAAGCTCCACTGCTGTTCATTGGAAATGTTGGCGAAGAAGGAGAAGGTGACGTTCGGGGGATGCGCCACATCTTCGCAACTCCCAAGTTGCGGGATGCAATCGCCTACACCATGGTGCTGGACGGAGCAGGAACCGATACGATCATCACCGAAGCTCTGGGCAGCAAGCGATTCGTAGTAACTGTACGCGGGCCGGGAGGGCACTCCTGGAGTGACTTCGGCGTGCCGAATCCCATTATGGTGTTGTCACGGGCTTTGGAGCTTTTTCGGCGCACGCATATTCCTTCTTCGCCAAAGACAACATTTAACGTGGGCGTGATCAGCGGAGGAACGTCCGTCAATTCCATCCCTGAGTCGGTAAGCATGCGAGTGGACATTCGTTCGGTCTCCTCGACCGAGGTGGACCGTTTGGAGCGCGCGCTCCGTGATGCGCTGGATCAGGCCATCAAGGGAGAATCGCCGTACTCAGGTGGCAGGCGCAATGGGAATCTGCAGTATGAGATGAATCTGATTGGCAGCCGTCCAGCGGCGCGACTGAAGACCGACAGCCGCATGCTGACTGCAATTCGTGCCGTCGATTCCTTTCTGGGGAACAAGGCACGTATGCAGCGGGCCTCTACCGACGCGAACATTCCGATTTCACTCGGCTACGAAGCCTTTGCTATCGGCGCAGGCGGCAGCGGCGGAGGGGCGCATACCGTCCAGGAATGGTTCGATGCCGGTGGCCGCGAATTTGGGTTGAAGCGCATTCTGCTTACCGCACTGATGCTAGCGGGGGTTCGGGAATAGTTCTTTCTTTCACCACCAAGACACACAAGAAAGGGTTACAAGCGATGGGTGAAGCCTGCGTGCAGCACATGAGGTGCGCAGCAATCGGGGATCCTTGCTGGGCTCAGGATAACTCGTGTGTCCGCGATGGACGATGCATTGTGATCCGATATCTGGTTCCGAACGTAAGCTGGCCAGCTATACTCCCGAGGCAGTACTTGCCTCAGGCGTGGAATTGACTCCAAGCGCGACTGCCAGTTCGCGAACGAAGAGTTCAGCATCCGTTACCAGACCAAGAGCCTGGAAGGTGCCACGGTCGGCCAGTTTGGTAACCACGGCGGGATTGATGTCCACGGCAACCACCTTCACGGAAGCCGGCAGCATGTTGCCAGTGGCAATGGAGTGGAGCATGGTGGCGATCATCAAGACCATCTCGACACCCTGAACAGCATGGCGCATGCGGCGCTGGGCTTCGGCAACGTCCACAATCACGTCGGGTAGCGGGCCATCGTCCCGTACGGAGCCAGCGAGCACGACCTCAACGTCATTCTTGATGCACTCGAACATGATGCCTTCGCGCAGCACTCCGGTTTCCACGGCCTGGCGCAGCGACCCGGCACGGCGTATAGCATTGATGGCGAACATGTGGTGACGGTGGCCACCCTCCACGGGCTGGCCGTTACGCAGGGCCACTCCCAGCGAAGTTCCAAGCAACGCGCTTTCCACGTCATGAGTCGCGATGGCATTTCCACCAAACAGGGTCTGCACGTAACCAGCGCGAATGATCCCAGCGAGTAAAGGACCGGCGCCGCTATGGACGATAGCGGGACCGGCAACCACCAGAATCTTGCCTCCGCGGGAACGGATTTCACGCATCGTGCGGGCAATCTCTTCAATCACGAGTTGCTTGGGCCGCTCCGACGAGACATCACTCGCCATAAAGGAAAAAATCTCGCGCTCGCGCGAGCGCTGCATGGGCACTACGCGGATACCTTCGTGTCCGGTGACGATCTCATCTGCCTTGTGAACGTCGGCCATGGGCACCATGCGGGCACTGGATTGCGCGCGATCCACCACAATCACCAGGTCCATTTCGGTGCCTTGCACATCGACCCACTTTCCCTTCAGGCGAACCTGCGTGGGCATGTGCGTGGTGGAATAAAAGTCTTCTGGTAGCGCCCCGTCGCACGGAGCAGGCTGGGTGCGCACATCTCCGGCAGAAACCAGCACGGCGCCGTACGGCTGAAGGGCGGTAAGGATGCGATCGAGGTGAGACTCATTTTCGCCGGTGACTTTGAGCCGTGCAAAGGAAGTTTCGTCTTTGCGGCGGCCGACATGAATCTCCTGTAAGTCGAACGATCCGCCAAGGTCCATCACCGCATCGAAAACCTTGGGAAGGATCCAGGAGTCGATAATGTGGCCTTCCAACGTGATTTCTTCACTGAAGCCGGGCATAGGCATTTCCATTGTAGCGTGAACACCCTTCTGGAGGTCCGACTCCACTTCAATGCATGCGTTCTTCGGTGACTCAGGTCACAGACGCTTAATGGACAAAGTCTTAGCCTGAGAGTGCCTGGAGGTGAGCAATGAGATTTCGCGATGTGTTGGACACGCTAAAAGCTGAGCTCGACTTCCTGGAACTTGGCGGTTACGACCATGCTTTGGGCGCGCCCTGGCGGCCCGCCTTCATCTTTGAGGACTCGCCCACATGCATGAACTTTCGAAAGCCAGTTCACGCCGACTGCATGGGATGTCCCTTGCTGTCGTTTGTTCCGGAAGAACGAAGGAACGAACCGTCGCCATGCCGCTTTATCCCGCTGAACGACAGAGGACAAACACTGAACTACCTGTATTCCGCGTGCAGCCAAGCCAAAACCGTTGAAACGGTGCGCGAGTGGCTGAAGGCAACGATCGCATCCCTGGAAGATGCCGCCAGGAAAGAGACGCCTTCTGCTCCCCAAGATGGCAGGTACGCGGGGCTGTGACTGAGGTCACTGACCTAACATCCGGCCTGGATCTAAGTTGAACGGTAATCAATGAATAGCAGGTCGCATGTGTGTATCGCAGCTAAAGGGTGCCTTTCTTGCTATCCAAATGCGCTAATGCGAAGTGCCCCAACCGCCTTAGGTATCTGCGCGAAGGCAGAATCTACAGGCAAGGACCGATTGTGCGGCTGATCTCCGAGTACCAAAGGTTGCGGACAGGCCGGTGGAGTATTTCTGGCTTTGCGGAAACTGCTGCAACCGGTTCACCCTCACTTGGGATCCGGTGCTGGGGGTGTTGGTTATCCCTCGCGCAACTGCCGAAGGAGAGAGGGAGCAGCACGAAATTTCCCGGGAAAAGTGGCTTGCCTGAGCAATCCCGGTGTGAGAAAAGGGACTCCCTTTTCCTAGGTGATGCTGCTAGCGATGAAAGCTGCGATTTTGTAAAAGCCTAGCCCGGTGGAAAACCCGCGGGCAGTGCGAGAAGTGCCGATGAAGGCACTGCAACGAAATCCACAATGGAGGCAATGACATGGTGGCCATGCAGAATACGAAACCAGGAAGCGAAACCGAACACCTGGAGACCTCCCGCCTGAACATTCGGCGAGTGCTGTTGCCAACGGACTATTCTGAAAGTTCCGACCGGGCGCGGCAGTGGGCGATGGAACTTGCCGGGTGGTTCGAAAGCAAACTCTATCTTCTGAATGCGGTCGCTCCCGTGCTGTACACAGGAGAAACAGGGGTTGATGGGATGATTGCGCAGGAAGCCACCGTTGAGGCGGCCAAAGAACAGCTCGCAACGATGGCAATTGATCCAAAAATGCGTGGCCGTGAGCACGAGGAAATCGTAACTACCGGGCCGGTAGCGGCTGCCATTCGGCAGGTTGTGAGCGCT
>JBFXAV010000352.1:0-4058 GCA_050183935.1 Candidatus Korobacteraceae bacterium
GGCGAGCAAGGACAAGGGCCTGTTGCATGAATTGCTGGTCGACAGCAGGGTTCGCGGGCATTTTCAATAAAGACAAAAGCGCATCGATACCGTGATCTCAACTTTAACGGGAATGCCATCTCGCAGAGCCGGCTCGAAGCGCCACTTCGAGACGGCAGCGACTGCGCTCTCATCCAAGCCAAAGCCAAGCGGCTCGCTTACCCGCCTGACATGAGCGACTGTACCATCTTCGAGTACCACAAGCTGAAGTTGAGTCTCCCCTTCCGCTCTCAGTTTGCGCGCTGATTCTGTGTATTCCGGGTCGGGAGTTTCGATGGCTTTCAGGCGAGCAGAAATCCTCCGCCCGTTGTATACGGGCCCCTCCGGCAGGACGTACAGGATCGCAGGATCTCCTGGAGAATTTTTTGCATTCTCTGGTCTCACCAGTTGCAGTTTTTCAGACGGCTTCACATTCAGAATTGTGTCGATTGCGGTCAGAAGCTCGCGACGAATCCACGGCTTGCCATTCGAGGCAATGCGGAATACCTGGGAACGCGAGGCTCTTCGCTGTTCGCGCTCGCTTGGCGTTGTAGTTCGTTCCCCGCTCAACCTTAGCTCGCTATCGTTGATTTTTACGTTTCGGATTTTGAACTCTGTGGGCTTACAACTTTGAATTGCCGGGCGAAGTGGTTGACCTTGAAAATTAAAGATAATGTCTGCGTCCTTGTACCCACCGCTGACCGAAACAATTCTGCCAAGGTAACTCTGCTTGAGTTCTTTTTCGAGGGAGACTTGCGCATTCCCCTGAGTCGTAAACAGGAAGACGAAGCTGCAAGCCAGCACTGCCGTCCGCTGCGATCCGAGTCGATCTACGGAGCAACTTTTCATAAGTTCCACGCCTGGCTACCTGGCCGTCCTTAGAAGCGATCTCTGTGACGCCGCTTCCGTCGTGGCGGCGGGATTATCTCCACCCCGCTTCCCTGCCCCAGAGCGTAGCGGATGATTCGCACTACGACCAGGATCAGTATCGCGATCAGGACGAGCCGGATCAGTATTCTCAATTGGTTTCCTGTCAGGCGAACAGCGATTCCACAAACTGCCGGGCGTCGAAGGGCAGCAGGTCTCCCTGCTTCTCGCCCACGCCCACAAAGCGTACCGGAATTCCAAGCTCGCGGGAAATCGCCACGACAATTCCACCCTTGGCGGTGCCGTCCAGCTTGGTAAGCACCACGCCGGTAACTGCCGCGGACTCGGTGAACAGGCGGGCCTGCTGCAATCCGTTTTGGCCGGTAGTTGCGTCCATCACGAGCAAAGTTTCATGCGGAGCCCCCGGAACTACGCGCTGTGCGGTGCGCCGCATCTTCGAAAGCTCTTCCATCAGATTGCTCTTGGTGTGCAATCGACCGGCTGTGTCAATGATCACGTAGTCCACATTGCGCGCCTTTGCCGCCTGTAGCGCGTCAAACAATACCGCCGCGGGATCGCCACCAGCTTTCGTCTTGATGACTTCCGTGCCGGTGCGGTCTCCCCAGACCTCCAATTGCTCGATGGCGGCGGCGCGGAAGGTATCCGCCGCGCACAGCAGCCCGGTCTTGCCATCTCCACGAAATACATTTGCGAGCTTGCCGATTGTAGTGGTCTTGCCGGTGCCGTTCACGCCAACCACCATGATGACCTCAGGGCCATCCACGGCCGTTACCGGGGGCGTTCCGGCACGCTGAAGAATGGCAAGCAGCTCTTCTTTTAGAAGACGCTTCAACTCTTCGACATCGCCAACCAGCTTGCGGTCCACCTTCTCGCGCAGAGTGGCAAGCACTTCTCGCGTGGTGGCGGTTCCCAGATCGGTGGCGATGAGCGTAGCTTCCAGGTCGTCGAGCGTTTCCCGGTCGATCTCCTTGCGGACGGAAACCACTTCTTCAATGCGCTCGCTCAGGTTCTCGCGCGTGCGCGAGACCGCCTGCTTCATGCGGTCGAGAAAGCCTTGCTTCTTCGGTTCTTCTTCCAGGCTGCCGAATAGGGTCTGAATCATAATGTCAGGAGAACATTATAGATGGCGGGAACCAATAGCCTGGACATCTGGTGGCAAGGACAGGCAGACTCTTCGCAGGCGAAGCCTGATGATGGCTGTTCGATACAAATGCGTTAGACGCTGACGACCTGTTCTGCTCGTTGTTCGGAAGTTGTTCTCTCTTCCTTGGTCACGCCTGGCCGGGCCACGCGAATTCTGCCGCTTTCGAGACACGCGATGAGGGCCGCCACTACGCTGGGATCGAACTTGGTTTGCTGGAGCGACTGAATGATTTTCAGAACATCTTCGGGATCGCGGGCGACTTGGTAGGGACGGTTGGTGGTCATGGCATCAAAAGTGTCGGCCACGGCGATGATGCGCGCGGGAGTAGGAATCTGGTCCCCTTGGAGGCCAAAGGGATAGCCGCGCCCGTCCCGCGCCTCGTGGTGCAGCTCGATGCCGGGAATCATCTCCTTCAACTGGGCAATCGGCCGCAGGATGTTGGCGCCACGGACGGTATGGGTCTTCATGACCTCAAATTCTTCAGGAGTGAGCGCACCCGGCTTTTTCAGAATGCGGTCTTCAATGCCGATCTTGCCCACATCGTGTAATTGCGCGGCGATGCGCACGACTTCAATCTGCTCCTCCGACAGGCCCATCTCGCCAGCGAGGATAACGGAATACTTGGTCACGCGGTCAGAATGGCCGCGCGTATAAGGATCCTTTTCGTCGACCGCGCCGGCGAGCATTTGAATCGATCCCAGGAAGAGCGCGCGGTTTTCTTCTGCGGCGCGCTTCAGTTCTGCGACGAAGCGCTCCAGGTCCTCGGTCATGTGGTTGAACGTTTGCGCCAGCTCACCAATTTCGGTGCGGCTGTTGAGCTTCACGCGCTGTGAAAAATCGCCTTTGGCAATTGCGCGGCTGGAATTGGTAAGCACCTGCAGGGGTTTGGTGATCCAACTTGCTGCTCCGATACCAATTAACAGACTCAGCAGGGCAAGGACCACGGCCAGCCACTGAGCCTCCTCCTGCATTACGAACACACTGGCGTAGGCGTCACGCTGTGGTTTTTGTGCCATCACCGCCCACTCCAACACAGGCACCGGCGTATAGGTGCCGAGCATGGCCACTTCTTCCCCGTCCACGTTCAGCGAAAACTCTGAGGTAGCGGCTCCGACGTGTGCTTTGCCGCCACTCTCTACAAAGTTCTTGACTATGGGAACCCGAGTCATGTCTTGACCGGTTGCCAGATGCGGGTCTGCTGAGACAACCAGACGGCCCTGACGGTCCACGATGTACATTTGCAGCCCACCGCGGCTCCCTTCGTGCATCTGCGTGGCCAGAAACGTCAGGTCTACCGCGGTGCCGATCATTCCCATGAAATGACCGCCGACTGTAACCGGGGCGGTAACTACGGAAACCACGCGCCGGTTCTTGCCGGAGCCAAGCGGCAGCGGCGGGCTGGTGTAGACCCTGCCTTCCAGCGCGGCGGTAAAAGCACGCTCCAGCTCGCGGTGCAGGAATTCGTCCGGGGCCAGCGAAGGCACCGAGATTCCCTTGGACTCAGAATTGAGCAGGATCGCGAATGCTACATCCGGTGTTGCGGAAACAAACTGTTCCAGAAGCGCGCGCAGTTCTGGAGCGCTTACATTTTGACCTCGGAGGTCGCCACCACTGGAAATCTGGATGGCGGAAGAAAGATTACCCAGAATCGATGCCAGGCTGCGATGCCGCTGCGAGATTCCGTCACCAACTGCTCTGGTTACAGTACCTTGAAGCAATTGTTCGTTAATAATCAAACTGCGGCGGCTATCAGCCATGACCCGTCTGGCATAGAAGTACATCGGAACCACGCTGACCAGAATCAGCACGCTGAGGATGAGGTACAGAATCGGAATCCGAAGGGCTGGCAGCTTGGGGCGCACCTTGGCTCTTTCCCTTTCCACGCACCCAGAAGTATGGGTGAAGTCGCTTTACTGTTGGCGAAGTGTACCGCGAAAGCTGACAACTCCTGTGACTGGTGGGGGTGACGTTGGTATCAGCTATTCTTGTTTCTCCCCTGGCAATGTGC
>JBFXAV010000353.1:0-4047 GCA_050183935.1 Candidatus Korobacteraceae bacterium
TCGAAAGCGCTCAGCAGAGAGGGGGTAGGCCCGAAGGGCAAACCAAGCTCTTCACCTTGGAGCGTGAGCCACGAGAGTCACGCATTCCCACAGGGCGCGGCGCGGGAAGGCGAATTGCCTTCCTATGCAGTTATTATAGATGATTGGCCGCTCCGGGGATGGTGACCGTCGATGTGCGTCCCTGGGATTTTGAGCCCGCTCAAGACCGGTTCCGCTTCGAACTCAGGCCGGTTCCTCTGGCAATCCAGTGATCCGAATGGCAGCGGTATGAACCTTGTAGCGGATGTTGATGCCGATGAGCAGCGCATTCATGGCCTCCACAATACGGGAGTTTTCCAGATTGCCGCCGTTCACCGGGCGAACGCCGGGAATACGCGCGGCCAGCTCGAAGGCAGTGCGGCGAGCGCGCACGTCGTCGGCACAGACGACAACATCGCAGTCCACGGGACCGGTACTGTTCAGGAGTGATGCCGCCACATTGTGAAAGGCTCCCACTACCGAGACGTGCGCAGGGACCAATTCCGCCGCCAACTCGGCAGCGGAGCCCTGCCAAATTCCCAGCAGGCGGGTGCTGCGGTCGTTAACAGCGCTTGCCAGCGGTACTACGGTAGTGAGCAGCACCGCGCCTTTTCGGAAAAATGCGGCAACGTGCTTCAAGGTGCTGATCTGGGCATCAAAGGGGACAGCGAGTACGACAACATCCGATGCCGCGACGGCGGCGGAGTTTTCCATGCCCTCAATTTCACCGCCAGAGCGTTCGGCCAGCTCCTGGGCGGCAAGGCGCGCACGGTTGTCATCACGAGAACCAAGAATAACGTGCAGGCCAGCGCGCGCCCAGCGCACAGCGAGTCCCTGACCCTCTGGGCCCGTACCACCAAGAATTGCGATTGTGTGCCAATCAGGAAGTTGGTCGTTCATTACGGGTCAAGTTTAACAAAGAGGCAATGAGCGATGATTCAGGCCGAGGTACGAAAGAACGACTCACACCCCTAGCAGGGCCACGGGAAAATCGCGGAACAGATCCCGGGCATAGAGAACCCGACCTTCAGTATCGACCCTTTCGCCGGTAAGAATGTTGGTCAGTCGCGTGGCAGGGGAAGCGAGAAAGGGCAATTGTGTATCGCCGAATGCATCGGCCAGATTCGCGCCTGGGTCCCCTTTGAGAAGAGAGAATACAAAGCGAGGCACGGCGACCAGAGCGAATTCTGACTGGTATTCGCGCACAAAGGCGAGAACATGCTGGCTTTTTTCTCCCGTGAGAGTCAGCGGACGATAGGTTCCCCGCAAGAAAAGGTTGCGGTGACCGCGACGAAATCGCAGGGACTGCGCAGTGGTCCAGAGCTTCACGCGCCCATCCTGATATTCGGACAGCAATTCCTGCAGGAAAGCGCGCGGGTTGTGGTTGTGCTCGCGGTCAAGCAGCGATGCCAGCGCTGCGCGACGCTGGCCGTAGTCTACGGGACGACGATTATCGGGATCGACAAGGCTGAAGTCGAACAGCTCGTTCCCCTGGTAGATGTCCGGGACGCCGGGCGCGGTGATTTTGAGCAGCACCTGCGCCAATGAGTTCAGCGCGCCGAAAAACATGACCGGCTGAAGGAATGCCTGAAACTCCGGCAAGAACCCATTCGGACGCTTCCCTTTGCCGGGCTGGAGGATGCGGGCGATAAAGTCATCCATGGCGGCGATGTACTCCGGGTTGGGATTCGTCCAGCTCAGGTTCACCTTGGCCTCGTGTACGGCCTTGCTCATGTACTGCTGCATGCGCGCGATGAACTGCTGGCGGTCCTGCGCTGTCTCCATTCGGAATGGGTATGCTCCCACAAGTGTCTGGTAGAGCAGGTACTCCTCGTTAGCGTCCGGAACGTTGCGGCCATCGGAGATGACGCGCTTGCGGGCGCGGTTTGCGCGCCGCCAGCGTAAGACCTGGGCAGACCACTGCTTGGGCATTTCGGAGAGCACATTGATGCGGGCACGCACATCTTCGCTGCGTTTGCTGTCATGGGTGGAGGTATTCAATAACTGGTGGGGCCATTGCTCAAGGCGCAGGCGGTTGCCTTCGTGAAACTCTTCCACGGTGATGCCGAAATCACGGGGCGAGCCTCCGACCTCGTTCACCGATGCCAGGCGGTTATAGACGTAACAAGCAGTATCCTCCAGCCCTTTCGCCATGGTAGGGCCGGTGAGCTGCTGAAACTTCATGGTAAAGCGCAACCGTTCGCGGGCAAGCCCAGGGCTACGCGGCTGCTTCAGCAACAGAATGTCCCGAATGAAATCGAATACCGCGTGGGCGGTGCTCTCGTTGCGGCGCTTAGCGCGCGACACCGCTTCCAGAATATGCGCGCGGTCACGATCACTCACGCTACCCCGGGCGTCCACATAGGTGCGATAGACGGGAAAGCAGGCAATCACCTCGCGGATGCCGTCGGCAAGCATCTTGATTGTGAAGTCACGGGCATAGCGGTCGGCGGCGCAGATGCGCGCCAGCAACTGGGTGAGCACTGTGACCTCACTGGCGAGGGCGTTGTGCAGAATAAGGTGCTTGCTCTCATAAATGATGGTGTCCGGGTCCAGACGCCCGCCAATAAATCGCTCGTAGAGATTGGTAAAAGCACGGCGGTTGCGGCTGTCAACGAACAAATTCGTAAGCAGCACGCCGAATTCATAGCCTACGGTACCGTCCGTAGCCCAGTCCTGGGGAAGCTGCTCACCTGGCTCCAAAATTTTTTCCACTACGACGTACAGCGGAGGGCGGCGCACTGCCGCTCGCGCTTGCGAGAATGCGGCCTGCAGCTCTCGCTCGATGCCGTTCTCAGCGAGTTCCCCTTGCGGATCCGGTCCGTGGCAGTGGCTGGCCGCGTATAGCATCTGCAAGCGCGTCAGGTACTGCATGGGGTTGAAAAGTCCGTCAGGATGGTCGAGCCGCAAGCCGTCAACGGTGCCATCCGCAAGCAGCCGACGGATGAGCCGATGAGTGGCGGCGAATACTTCCGGGTTCTCCATGCACAAGCCGACCAAATCATTGACGTCAAAAAAGCGGCGGTAATTGATCTCCTGGGTGGAGACGCGCCAGTGCGCCAGACGATAGGCCTGCGCTTCCAGAACACGATGCAGGCGATCGAAGCTACTGGGGTCGCCGGGGTTCCCGTTCACTTCTGTAAGCGAGCGATTTAAGAGTTCGCGCACAGTGGATGAGCGTTCGACCAGACTGGCAAACTCTTCTTTCAGAACCGGCACATCACGCCGGCGCTTGCTGACTTCATCAGGATCCGTGGAGTGATGCGGCGGAAGATTCCGCAGAGCACGAAGCTGCTCCTGCAAACGGATCCTATCGGGAGCAGGCAAACTTGCTGTGGAATCCTCGAACAAGAGAGGATAGCTGCGAGGGTCAAGCGCGAAGTTCTTGTCGTAGTAGTTGACACGAAAGCCGCCACCTTCCCAGCGAATCTGGATCCTTCCCTGCTCCAGCTCTTCGCCATACTGGCCACCAAGGACGGGGAGAAGTACCTTGTTTTGCAGCTCAGGTTTCAACGACTCCCAGTCAATGTCAAAGTAATCGGCGTGATCGGCAGAGCGGCCATTCTCCAGAACATCCTGCCACCAGGGATTGGTGCCGTAGCCCACACCCATGTGGTTGGGAACGGTGTCGAGCAATATGCCGAGGCCAGAGGACTTCAGGTCCGAAGCCAAAGAGCGAAAATCCTGCTCCGAGCCGAGTTCGGGATTGATGGCATTGTGGTCGATGATGTCGTAGCCATGCTGGCTTCCGGCACGGGCCTTGAGGATGGGAGAAGAATAGAGGTGCGAGATACCCAAATCATGCAGATAGGAGACCAGACTGCGGGCATCGTCGAAACGCCACCCCGCGTGAAATTGCATGCGATAAACAGCGAGCGGACGTGGACCTCCGCCGGATGCGGCAAGGCGCTCAAGGCATTCGCGGACTCCGCTGGGCTGCAAGAGCGAGATTCCAGAGGTCAGTTCGTTCACCTCATTGTCAGATGCGCAAAAAGGGCCGCGAAGGGCAGATTGTAGCTACGCATCGGG
>JBFXAV010000354.1:0-4041 GCA_050183935.1 Candidatus Korobacteraceae bacterium
TTCGTTCTGGTCGAACAGAAGGGTAGCGGGGCCAGTCCGGGCCATGAATGCGAAACGACGGTCCGTCTGTCCACGATTTGCTTCGAACACAAGCGGCAGCCCTAAGGATTGGGGCAGGGCATTTTCGGTCGGTAACGGAGATGCATTCAAGCAGCAGCCAAACTGAAAAAAGCAAGTAAGAGAGATGACTGCAACTGCACCACGCCAGCAGGGAATCATAAGTACATCCTGCGAGAGAATTCCACACATCCCAAGGTTCGGTCCGAAAGATGTTCCGCTTAGATCGTAATTGACGGGTAGAGGTCCCCAAGTCAGGGTGCTGGAACGTTGGAACGCTAAACTTTACAACAACTTGTCGTCAATGGATAAAACGAACTAACCAAATTGCCAGTGACTCAGGTTTCTGGGAGGCTGATGATCGCGCTAGGCGATGCGAGCTGGCAATTGACCTGCGCTGTACAGCTTCAGGAGGACATACATCCGACAGGTATTGGCTTCACACAGGCATTTAACGGTGGTCTCTTAACCAGGATGTTCCGGAATTTCTCCTTGTTTTATACCTTCCTTCCGTTTTTTTGTGTCACGGACGAAAAGGCAGAACGCTGCCTCTATGGTCGATTGACCGGTAGGCCTTTTTTACATAAAAAATCTAAATTGATAAGGTGCGCTGCCGAGAACGTTCATTCTCTTTACGACCCTTGCAAGGACCTTGGCGTATTCAAGAGTCACCGGCAGCGGATCATATAGAGCGTCATTGTTCCAGTCCATCTTCGACAACCCGAGAATTCCGAATGCAGTTTCGTCCCAGGAGCCATGTCCCGCGTGCCGCACGAGACGAACTGGGCGTGGTGTGCTGCGAGATCCCTGGAAATAATCTCTGCTTCCAATGCCGGCCACGCTACCATGAGTCCAGAGAAGTGCTTCGCGCGGCGCGATGCCCACCAAACTGCCGCGGCGCAAGAGTGGGCACTACGAAGTGATCGATTGTGCGGAATTGGCCGCCAGATGGCGGTTGCCGGAATCCTGGATACGAGAGCAAGTACGCTCGCGCACGCAGAATCAAATCCCACACGTTTGCGTTTTCGTTGGTGTAGCCCCGAACTGAAGCAGTGGCTGGAACAGCGTATAGTGGGCGAGAACAACAGGCGAGTGGGTCGGGTTTACTAAAAGGAGGCAAGATGAAAAGAACCCGTCGCCACCAAGCCGGACAAGTCTACCGGCACAGAAGAAAGTGGTACCTGCGGTATCGGGATGATGTCGTTCAACAAGATGGCACCGTGGAAAGGGTGCAGCTTTGTTGTTCTCTGGGCGATGCTGTTGGTGTCTTTCGAATCACAAAAGCAGCAGCACGGAGATTGGCTGCAGATTTTCTTCAGCGAATCAACAGTGGGTTGTATACCCCGGAAGGCACAATGCCCTTGAACCGGTTCGTCGAGCAGTTCTATCTTCCGTATGCGAAAAGGAGCTTGACCTGTCCACTTACCGGGATTATCGCAATAAATGGCTCCGTTACATCAAGCCTCGTGGGGGGCTTACATTGCGTGATTTCCGGGCCGTGGATGGCGAGCAGATTGTTGCGCGATATTGCCGCGGCCGAGGATCTCTCGAAAACGACATTAGCGCACATCAAGAATTTTCTTAGCGGAGTTTTTCGATATGCGCATCGGATTGGCATCCTCAACGGTGCTAATCCAATTCGCGAGGTAAAAGTCCCAAAAGCAAGGCCCGCTAACCAAACATATGCGTATTCCTTAGAAGAGATCATCCGTATGCTTCCGGTCTTGCCCGAACCTGCTGCCACAATTGTTGCCACAGCAGCATTCACGGGCCCGAGAATAAGGAGAATTGCGGGGGTTTCGGATCGAGGATTACACAGGGGACCGGATCCAGGTAAAGCGGGCGGTCTGGCGCAGTCAAGTCAAAGCGCCGAAGACCACCGGCAGCAGTCGTCCCATTCCTGTGATTCCAGTTCTGGCCAAGTTCCTGGATCAACACATTGCAACCTCAGGCAGATCCGCCGGTTACCTTTTCGCCAGTCCACAAGGGCAGCCGTTGAACCTGGATGCCCTGGCTGTTGAGGTTATCCGGCCGGTCTTGGAGAAAATTGGGATCAAGTGGCACGGTTGGCATGCGTTTCGGCGGGGCCTGGCTACGAACCTGCATCGGCTCGGAGTTCCAGGGAAAACTATCCAGCAGATATTGCGACACGCTCACCTATCCACAACAATGGATATCTACGTGAAATCAGACGTGGAAGAAGCGGCTGCTGCAATGCAAAAGCTGGAGGCTCTCTGTGCAACCGTTGTGCAACCGCAGCCCCCAAATTCAGCGCACATCGTGTAAGTAGCGGGACTGACGAGGGGAGCTAAGATCCTGGAATGGAACCTGTTAGGAGTGTCTGGCGGAGAGGGGGGGATTCGGGCTTTTAACCGTTACTGATTCTAGGCAAGTTGTTGGTTTTTATACACGCTCAAAGCCATCCAAAACGACAAATTGAGCGCATCGTTGTACGTGTATTGCACACGCTACTTCGCAATTGTTTCGCTTTTTATTCCTATCTCATATTGGCGCTGTTATCATCGCGCCAAGAGGTGGTTAGAAGATGGGCATTCTTGAAAACGCAAAGCAGGTCGCAAGCGCGGTCCAGGAAATCAATAACCTGGAACTCTACCAGCGCGTGCTAAATCTCCGCACAGACATTCTCGATCTCGTGGAGGAGAATAAACGGCTCCACGACGAAAACGATCAGCTCAAGAGGACGCTTGCCGTAAGAGCGCAAATGATTTTCAAGGAGCCATTTTATTATCAGGATGGCGACGCCACGCCTTTCTGCCCGGCTTGCTGGGAAGTTCAGCAGACGACAGTCCATGTCGTCATGAGGTATCGGAACGAAACCGAAACTCGCTGGGACTGTCCCGGCTGTAAACAGATGTACCTTATTAAAGACCCGAACGCACGCGCCTCCAATCGACCATTACTGCCGAGACGCGCTAAAAATTGGGCGCTAGATTATTGATTGGCTTTGAAGAAAGCACGCGCGAATCCTTCGGGCGTCACAGCTCGTTCGGTTGCGCTCGCACGGTACCAGCCCTTATTCTCACGAACCCTGTCTACCTGATCGCGCTTCGAAGTGTGCGGTGAGATAAACGGAATTATACGTTTTCGAACGGTCCGCGTAGGCGGTGTGAAGTAGCCCCAGATAGCGGTGCGTTTCGTCGCAGTGAAGCCTTTCTCTCCAAACATCCAAGGTTGAAACCAAAACGCAGGTTTCCCAAGAAAGTTGTACAGATAGCCCTGCGGGTTCTCCAATGCCCAAAACTTGAGCGGTGCTCCCTTTTCCTGCACAGTCCAGATTATGTCGATGCAGGCCCTTACAATTTCCATTCCTTCTTTGAAGCGCCGGTCAGCTCTTTTGATATTCCAGGCTGCTTTTGAAAAAACTGTGCAGGGAGGAGCGGCAAGTATTCCATAGACGTTATCGGGCGGGACGCAATTCCGCACATCAGAATCCGGAAGCGTAATCAACCGAACATCGTAACCAGCCTCTCGGTAAGGGTTACTCCATGAACCCGTTCCTCCACACAAGTCCAATATGATCTTTTCTTGATTCCCTTGCACCTCTTTGCTGCGTTATTTCTTTCAGCAAAGCACACTGGCAGGAAATTACAAGGAGGGGGGTTGGGGAAAACTGGGCAGGTTGTTGTACGTTTGTTGCACACAGGCAGGGCGAACAATCATCGTAAATGATTGACCTAGAAAGACTTATATGCTGGCGGAGAGGGGGGGATTCGAACCCCCGATAGAGCTTTTGACCCTATAACGGTTTAGCAAAATTCCCCGATCTACCTTCTGTTGTTCGGATTCAGTGATTTAGCGTCATGCAATGTGTCCTAATTCGGGTGCAAACAGGCCGTTCGGCACGCGAATATGCAACCGAATATGCAACCGCGTTTTCCATGAACCGGACGCCAGCACACGGGGGCCGAGGGCTTCATCGTGAGTGCAGACTGCGAAATCAGAATCCAAGGTTCGCCCGCCACA
>JBFXAV010000355.1:0-4031 GCA_050183935.1 Candidatus Korobacteraceae bacterium
TTTGAAGTGCCGGCAAGGCGCTTCCCTTCCCGCGCATTAGAAGTAGTCAGGCTTGCTGTCCGGTAGCTGTAATCTTGGGTTGTAAGCACAGCAGATTCCTCGAGGCGCTCGGGATGACACTGCTGGGTGATGGTTCGCTTCAGAGTGCGTAGAGCCGAGCCTACTACTTCTTCTTGCGAGTGGACGCGGGAGGCACGTCGTTGACGATCGCCTGCACGATCTGGTCTACCACCTGGACCGCGGCGCGGCTGCCAAGGTTGTGGTTGTTCGTCATGATGGAGAACGCCACGCGCTCACCGCTAAGAGTCGTTGCGTATCCGGAGAGTGCATTTACGTGGCCAAGCAGGCCGGTTTTGGCGAAAACACGGCCCTGCGCGACCGTGTTGCGCATGCGAATGGCAAGAGTTCCATCGGTGCCCGCAACCGGCAGGGTCTGGCGAAAGCTTTCGGCCCAGGGCTGGGTGTCCACGTAGGCGAGCAGCTTCACCATGGCGTTGGGCGTTACCAGGTTCTGGCGGGAGAGCCCAGAGCCATCGAGTAACACGTATTCTTCCGGCAAAATTCCCGCCGACCCTAAAAAGCCCTTGAGCACTTCGCTGCCGCCTTCAATGGTTCCGCCCGAGCCCCGCTCGCGCCCCAGCAGCCGAAGCATGATCTCCGCGTGTAAATTCTGACTTTCCTTGTTGATGACCCGCAAAGCTTCGTGCAGTGGGCGCGACTCATGGCCGGCAAGCACCAGCGGCTGTAGGGGGACTGTGGTGATGGAAGCATCGCCGCCTCCTGCCGCCACGACCGGAACTGCCTGCGAGAAGAGAGTGGGAGCATCAGCATGGCGAGTGCGCACGCCTCCGTAGACTACGACGCCACGTTGCAGCAGGATGCTGCGAAACACCTGCGCGGCGAACTCTGCGGGATCGGTAATCGCGAGCGAATAGGTCGTGCCAGCGCCGTCGGCGGGAATGTTCCCCCAGATAGTCAGGACATTGGAGCCGGGCTGCCGGTCGAGTCCGATCTTTGCAGGCCCGCTGCCTGAGGGCGTAGTGGTGGCACGGTTATCAATTTGCAAGTACGCGGCAAAAGGCTCCACCTGGATGAAAGCGCGGTCGCCGGGCCGCGCTCCGGGCTGCACGGTCACAAAGATCACATTGTCATTCAGGCTAAGAGCGGAGACCGGAGCGCCGTAATCCCAAAACACATCCTCCTGCGACCAGCCCTGACCATAGCGCTCAAAGGCGAAATAAGAGTCATCGCCAACGATGTTGCCATCCACAAACTTCACGCCATTGGCAATCAGTTGCGCTGCCAAGTCCTGAAGCACCCACTCGGGAGGCAGAGTGCGTTGTGCGCGAGGATAAACGTACGGAAGCACACGCCCGGAAAGATTCGGATCGCCGCGACCAATCAGCGCAATGTCACCATTGATCCGGCCATATTTGTCGAGCTGCGCGGTGGTTTCAACGGTAGTACGGAAGCGGTAGTCGGGCCCGATGAGCGCCAGCGTGGCGGCCGTAGTAAACAGCTTGGTGTTCGAGGCCGGGGTAAAAAGCTTGTCGGCGTTGGATTCGTATAGAACCTGGCCGCCTTCGAGCGTGACCGCCTTGATTCCCCAGAACGAGCGCGCAACCGCAGGATCGGAGAGCAGTTTTTGAATGCCAGCCGCAAGACGGGTCTGGTGATCTTTTTGCTGCTTTGTGAGCGCCTTCTTTGCGGTTTTTGCGGGCGGATCTACGGCCGTGGCGGGGGAGGCCAGCGTGAGGCTTGCGGCCAGCGCAAGCACCAGAACTCGAACAGCGGAGAGGCGGAAACAACGCATGGCTACTGCTGAAAATTCTACACCCGTTTGGGGTGAGCTTCAGGTTGCGTTCCAGGGCACCAGCCCCACACAAGTAGCCTCCCAGTGTGCTGCTCTACAATGGCCAGCGATGCGTCCACACTTTGAATGGCGCCTGGGCTCGCGCACTCTCCGATTGGGCGAGCGAACCTGGATCATGGGCGTGGTAAACGTCACGCCGGACTCGTTCTTTGACGGCGGGCGCTATGCTGAAACTCGCACGGCGGTGGACCATGCGCTGCGTCTGCTGGACGAGGGTGCTGACATTATCGACGTTGGCGGAGAATCCACGCGGCCGGGGGCGCAGGCCGGGTCTCAGGGAGGGTCACAAGCGCAAGTGACTGCGGAGATGGAACTGCGGCGCGTGATTCCAGTCATTGCCGAACTGAAGCGCCTTCGACCAGATGCTCTGATCTCCGTGGACACCTACAAATCTGACGTTGCGCGGGCGGCAGTGGAGGCAGGCGCGGAGATCGTAAACGACATCAGTGGCCTCTGCTGGGACGCCGAGATGGCGGGCACGCTCGCCGCTCTGAAATGCGGGGTGGTGCTGATGCACGTTCGCGGGCGTCCGGAGGAGTGGCGCTCGCTGCCTGCTTTAGAAAATGCGATGGAAGTGGTGAGCGACGAGTTGCAGGAACGCGCCCGGGCCGCGATGGCCACTGGCATTGAGCGCTCACGGATCGTACTTGATCCGGGTTTCGGGTTTGGCAAAAACTTCGAGGAGAACTACCCCCTGCTGGCGCGCTTTGACGAGTTCCATAAGCTGGGATTTCCGCTGCTGGCGGGGACGTCGAGAAAGTCTTTTATCGGAAAAGCCGTGGGACGCGGAGAGATTGCACCTCCCGAGCAGAGACTCTTCGGGAGCGTGGCGGCGGCAGTGATTTCCATCTTGAAGGGGGCACACATCGTGCGCGTGCATGATGTACGGGAAACCGTGGAGGCAGCGGCGGCGGTGGATGCGGTGATGGGGTAGGAAGCGGCACACCAAGGACACAAAGGTTCGCACGAAGGAACACAAGGAGGATTGCTTAAGCCTTCTTGTCGGTGTGAACACTACCGTTTCAGAACAGCTTTTTCGAGTCCAGTAGAATCGTGACTGGACCTTCGTTCACCAGTTCGACTTTCATCATTTGCTGGAAGCGGCCGGTTTCGCAGCGCAGGCCAGCGGCACGGATGCGCGATACAAAGTGCTCATACAGGCGCTCGGCGTGCTCCGGACGCGCCGCCGAGATGAAGGATGGCCGCCGTCCGCCGCGGGCGTCTCCGTACAAGGTGAACTGCGATACGGCGAGCACAGCGCCTCGAGTGTCGGCGACAGAGAGGTTCATTTTCCCTGCGGCATCTTCGAAGACGCGCAGGGTGGCGACCTTGTCAGCAAGGTAGGCAGCATCGGTTTCGGTGTCGTCCTGGCCGACCCCGAGCAAGACCAGAAGTCCCAGATCGATTCTGCCGGTAACTTCCTCTCCCACCGTGACTGAAGCACGACTGACACGTTGGACGACGGCTCGCATGGGAATGCAAGTTTAGCAAGCTGCGCTTTCCAGAGTTCCATGGGAACCAACAGGCCACTTTGCGGGAGCGATACCGACGCAAACTTGCATTGACCAATACGGCTTGGATGACTAGGATTCGTGCTGGCTGCCACTGCGCGGGCCACGGCGGGGAGGGCTCCGCTGGACGTTTGCTTTACATCTTTCCGAAATCGCATTTAGACTTAATAGTTTGCTTAGTGTAGGAGGCGTTGGCCGATGGCATCTGTTGAAGAAAAGGTGAAAGAAATTATCGTGGAGCAGCTCGGGGTGGACGAGGGAGAAGTCACCTCGAACGCTTCCTTCGTGGACGACCTGGGCGCGGATTCGCTGGACACCGTGGAACTGGTGATGGCGTTTGAAGAGGCCTTTGACATCGAAATCCCGGACGAAGACGCGGAGAAGATTCGCACGGTCCAGGACGCGGTGGACTACATCGGCAAGCACGCCAAGGCTGCCAAGCAGTAGGTCCCCTGTCCTTTTGCGCCACCGGTCCCCTGAACGTTGAGTTCCCTGCTGTGGCGATCGCGGAGATTGCCATCCCGGCAGAAGCGGCGGGAGCGGTGGCTTACCCTGGCGGGCAACACGGCCAGAACGTGCCACGGCCCGCCGCCGTTTTGAAAGTTCATTTCTGATTTCCTGATGCCGAAACCACGAGAGTTCGAGGA
>JBFXAV010000356.1:0-4019 GCA_050183935.1 Candidatus Korobacteraceae bacterium
CGCGAAAGACTTGACACCAGAACTTTTTTGTTTGTGAGCAGGCAGTTAAGAACGAAACTGCGTCATTGCCAATGCGGGGTTGGAGAACATCGGGAAAACACATATGCTAGGCACCCGTCGTTCTTCAGAGAGGAAACTATGATTGTTATCCGCAATGTGTTCCGGCTGAAGTTTGGAAAGGCTCGTGAAGCCGTCGCCTTGTTTAAAGAAGGCATTGCCATCCAGAAAAGGGTTGGCTCTGGACTCGATTTTTCCACCCGGCTACTGACCGATTTGACCGGTCCCTTCTACACGGTCGTTTTGGAGATCACAGCGCCGAATCTGACTACATACGAAGCTCAGGCTCCCCGGCTCATGGGTGACAAGGATTTTCAGGCCAACTATCAGAAGACCACTCCACTCATAGAATCCGGGTATCGCGAGATTTTCACGGTTGTCGAATAGATTGTTTCGCTATTGCTTACCACTTTTGACGCCAAGGCAGCTCAGCTCTAGTTGCCGCATTTTTGAATTGCGGTTTCCCGGCAGCACACTTTGGTGTATAAAGCTACGCGTTATCACTGGATCCTACGATTGAGGAACTACGATGCGTCTGATTCAAGCATGGGCTCTTGCCATCTCGTTGCTGTTGCCACTCTCCTTGTCCGCTCAAGCGCCCTCCGCGCAGCGCTCAACCGGTGATGCGGGCGCAGATGCACAGTCAGCCGACAGCGCAGAAGCGCAGCATCGCGCCGCGCTCGCGAAGCTCTACGAGACGGCCGACGTTCGAGTCATTATTCCCGGAGTGGTTTTCAACGCCGGCCTTCTCGATCTGGCCGAGTCGTATACCAAGGCGACCGGGAAAACAGTCGGCATACGGCTTGTCGGCATGGGACGAATTGTGGAAGCCATCAAGACCATGAATCCTCCGCCGGATGTGATTTCCCTGCCATTTAGCCTGATGGGCACGCTTGCCCTGGATGGCGGAGTCGTGCATGGCAGCTTCAGGCCGCTGGGCCGCTCGGAAATGGGACTGGCCGTACCTGCGGGGAAGCCGCATCCGGATATTTCGACCGTGGAAAAGCTCGCTGCCGCACTGCGCAGCGCCAAGGCTGTAATGCGCTCCAATCCAGCAAACGGAAGCATGGTAGCGTCCGTGATCAGGGACAAAGTGATCAATCGTCGGGAATTTGCCGGGGTGAACAGCCCTGTGAGCACGCGTGGAGAGGGCGGACAGGCGCTGGCACGCGGCGAAGGGGACATGGCAATTCAGGCGATTTGCGAAATTTATCCTTATAAGCAGATTGAACTGGTCGCTCCGCTTCCGCGCGAGCTTGAGGCCTGGATCGATATGTCCACCGCAGTAGCGGCACGGGCTGCTCACAAGGAGAACGGGGCTGACTTCATTCAGTACCTGCTGCGTCCGCAATCCAAGTCGGTGTGGAAGTCCAAGGGGCTGGAAGTATACGATTGACACAAAGACAAGCGCTTCTCAAGCTGGAGGCGTTGCGCTGGCTTAAGTAGCCTTACATCACCGCTTTGATCGGGAACCCTGCCAGAATACCCGGTTGGTGAGAAGAGGATTTCTAACCAGTTCGGCTAAAACGACTGTTGTGGTTTACTCAGCGGTGGGGTGGCTTCTAAATGCCGATCCAAGCGGACCCACAGTTTTCGGCCTTTTTTCAAACGTACGTCTTTCCAGCGGGGGTTTCCTCTGATAATTGGTGCGCCAGCGCCTGACGCGGCACCAATTACCGTCCCAGCTAAGCACCCAATCCCAGTGGGGCAACCGACCAACGTTCCAACGGTAGCTCCGCTCACAATCCCCAAGATCGCGGCTTTCATCGAGTATGGCCGCATTGTGATAACTCCGGTGTTGTCCACTTGCTCCACTCCAGGACGATTAGATTGCTCTACGGAAATTTCAATTCTCAGTACTGAGCCATTTGGGCGCATTGCCTCATGAAAGTAGAACCGCAAAAATCGCTTGGTTTCTTTGTTTCTTGTTTGCCCTTTGGGTTTCAATCACACGTCCCCGGAGCCGCGTTCCGCGTGGTATCAAACCCTCTGCAACATCTCTGAGCAGCACTACTTCAATGCCGTCACCTATACGTGCTGTCTTTGTTGTAAGTGTTGCCTCCATCTTGACCTGCATCCGGGTACCAGCCATTAGTGTTTGCGAGACAGCATTTGTACTCGTTACCACGAGTACGAGGATTGCCAGCAATCTGCCAAAATTCATACCCCCTCGCATTGGACGGAATTCTGCCCTTTTTGCCAATCGATCATGGATGGGTTCCCGACTCTCTGATCAGAGCGTGACTACACCTGCCCATTCTGCACCAGCCACGCTACCGACTCCTGCACCGCTTCCAGTGAGGTGTAGCGCGGCGAGTATCCCAGCAACGTTCTGGCTTTCTCAATGCTGATGCTCGGCGAATGCGCGATATGGTCCCAGGTCTTGCCCGCGTCTTTCTCTGAGACGTGCTTTCGCCATTCTTCAAAAGGAAGATAGCGCAGGTTTGCGGGCTGGCCGTACCATTGCGCCATGCGCTCCGCATAGCCACGCAATGTAAGCGCTGCCGGCGAGACGAGGTGGAAACTTTCGCCAAGCGTAACGCTGCGCCGTGCCAACGCTCGCAGGAAGCCTTGCGCTACATCGTCGGCATGAACATGGTGGACGGTTTCCAGGCCAAGGTTGGGAAGCAGGAGTTCCCTTCCCGCCGCGAGATCAGAGTAGATCTGCGGATTGAAATTACCTGCCGGGTTCAGCGGAACCCATCCCGGTCCAACAATGTGTCCGGGATGCAGCACGGTGGCGGGAAAGCCGTGGCCGCGAGCCTGGTCGAGAAGGTACTTTTCGATGGTGGCTTTGCGGCAGCCATACTCACCAAACGGACGGCGCGGCTCTTCTTCCGTGATGGGAACCTGCACGCCAGGGCCATGCACCCAGATGGTCCCGCAGTGCAGGAAGTGCTGCACCCGCCCGCGCAGCGCATCGACCAACTGGATGGCGCTCTCGGGTTCGTAGCAGGTGAGGTCGATGACGGCTTCGGGCTGCAGCGCGGCAATGCGCTCGCCGAAGTTGCCGCGCGCTTCCTCGGCAGTACGGTCAGCCGCGACCATGGAAACCTGTTTCCATGCGCCATGTTCGCGATAAGGCTTGCTCTGCCCGCGGCTGGCACATAGGACCGCATGTCCGGCCTCCACCAGCCGGGGAGTTAGATAGGTTCCAATGTGCCCGGTTCCTCCGATAATCACTACGCGCATGCTGGCGGCAATCTCCTGATTCGGTGTTGGTTCTTTGCGGAAAGTGTATACCGCCGGCGAGTCGGCAAATCGCGGACAGGGCAGAATCGGGGCCATAGGCAGAGAGCGAAATGGACTGCTGTCGGCAGGATTAACAATTGCTAATCGATTATTTTGACTCTCAGCCAGGCTATTCCAGCTTCATTCAACTGAGGTACAACCGCTTCGGAGCGGCTGTACAAGCACTGGAGAGGGCAGCGCGTGACGGAGTACAATAGATAAGTCGCACCCAGCAGGGTTTCGTAGCCATTCGCTTGTGAAAGCCGGGCCTAGTCCTGCCCCAGGACAACTACTGCCCGCACGTTTACCCTGTGCTGCGCGCAAACCAGTTTACTCATATTGATGATGCCCATGACGACGACCCAATCCGCTATCGCAGAACGGCGCCAGACACTTCGCCGCGAACTGTTCACCAACCAGAACTACCTATTGCGGCAGGGAATGCTGAAGCTGCTCGCGATTAAAGACTCCGATGTTCGCATTCTGACTCTTGAACAGTGCCGCGATGCAGTGGACAAGGGCCTGCACTCGGGCGGAGCATTCTCCGCAACGATTCCGCTGGTAACGCTCTACTACGGCGGCTTCATGAACCTGGATATCGTCGATCCCACGCGGCGTGGACAAGATGTGTTCACGCTGAGCAAGGGACATGCCGTTGCAGCATTGGCGTCGATCTACGCGGACCTTGGTTACTTTGACCGCAGCGTGTTGAAGGGATCGCGTTCGCACTC
>JBFXAV010000357.1:0-4015 GCA_050183935.1 Candidatus Korobacteraceae bacterium
GTTTGATCACGCGCGTCAGGAGCCGACGGGTAAAGTTATATTCGCCCATCCAGATCTGATCGCCGGCGTTTGTCAAATCCATGGAATAGACCAATCGCAGCCCCGGGGCAAGCTGCTGGCCGATAGTGAGGCGGGCCGAGGGATTGGCCTCCTCGGCAATCAGCGTGGGCTCAATGCTCACCTGAGATAGTCCGATCGCCTGCTGCAATTGCTGAGAGAGAACGCCGCCTACAGTCCCGGCGGCAACGGAGAACGCCTGCTGTTGCACGACACTGGCCGCCGCACCGCGTAATTCCGAAAGCGGCTTGCCGGTCAGCAGCACGGAGACGATGTCTGGTTCCGGCAGAACAGGATCCGACGTGAGGGTTGTTTCAACATCATCTCCTCTACCCTGAATCAGCATGTTGATCTGGTATCCAGCGGCTTCCGTGCGCGCCAGAATGTCTACCGACGGCTCAATGCGATTCTCGTTCAGGAAGGTAATGGTTCCTCGATCGATGTAGTAGGTGCGGGCGTTCAGGTAGAGTTCTCCCGCCCCTTCAAACGTCACCCGTCCCAACAGGGACGGCTGGTAATAGTTCCCCACGACCCGAAGATCGACATTCATAGCGGTGCGGGCCAGATTGTTTTCGATCACCACAGGGGAGTGTGTATCGACATTAATGCTGTAGCGCAGGCGTTCGAGAAAAGGGCTCCGCTCTCCGATCAAAGTCACGTCCGGGCGGGAGCGCAAATAGCCAATCAGCTCGGTCTCCAGCACTACATGCCGGCGGAAGAATGCCTCCTGCAGGTGGACTTCCCCGCCCAGCACTAAATTCTCACCCTGGGAAGCGAAGTGCAGGTTCAGGCTGGAGATGCTGCGCAGCCCTTCGGGAAAGTCCATGTACACGTTGTCGGCAAACACCCGCACGTCTGGATTCTGAATTCCTCCCGCACCGATGTTGAAGCTTCCATTGGCCGTAAGGTCGCCACCGTTCAGCACTCCGGAAAACTGCGAAACCTGCACTTGCCTGCCGGAAAGATCGAGGCGGAACTTCAGCTCCGTGAGCGCAATCCCTGGCTCCGCCAGTGCGAGTTGGCCGTCCTGCATGGAGATGAACCCTTGCATTTGCGGCTCCGCGACGGTTCCCAGGACCTCCGCCTGGACCTCAGTTACGCCTTGAATCTTGAGGTCACTGACGAATATGGCCGCCAGGGCAGCATTCGTACGCCCATGCACTTGCAGATTTAATTCGCGCGGAACAACCATTCCCGCGGTTCCCGCCAGCACCATCTCGGTCTGCGGGCCGGTGATAATCAATTGCTCCAGACGCAGCAGGCCATTGCGAGCAATGATGAGTGAGTTTCCTTGCTGACCAATCGGAATGCCACCGATGTCGAGGCGGAAATCGTCCAGGCGAAGCTGCGCATCCAGCGAATTTATATCGAGGTTTGGAGCGCGAGCCTCCAGGGAAATGGAAACTGTACCTTTGACTGCTTCGTTCATCCCGGCGATTGCAGCGGGGTTCAGTCCAGCAATCTGTGCGCTGAAGGATGCGCCTTCCTGCGACGAGCCGGAAGCAATCGGCAAGCCTTCCGGAAGCAGCGCCAACGGCAGCACTCCAGTAGCTTGAACCTTGCCGCCCGCCACTTGCGCCGTGAACTGCTCCAGCCGTACCCTGCCGTCACCTATCGTTGCCGCCAACGTCAGGCCTTCCACCGGTGCCGGAAGTGACGGGCCGGCCAAGGCTGCATCCTGCATATTCAGGGAGCCTTCCGGAACGATATTCCGGAGCGTGCCTCCGAGCCTGAGATCGATGCGAAGCTGCCCGCGAGCCGTCAGTCTCTCGGGAGGAACATCTGCGGACGCCACCGCCGACTCGACTGGAGCCTGACCGTTGGGAGGTTGCACGCGCTCCTGGACTTCCTGAGGTGCGTCCTGCGTCGCTTCGGGCGTTGTCTCCCCGGCACCAGTAGAAGGCTCCCCTGCTGCCGGGGGAGGCACGAAAGCCACGGCGCTTGCGAGATCAACGTTCCCGACGATTCTCAAGTCCGCGGGTGTACCCGTAGATTCCAGCGGGATGCTTCCCGCGATTTCCAGCCGCGAATCACCAGCCAAAATGGCTGCGGAATCAATGTGCAGCACGCGATTCGCGTAGCGGAACGCCAGCGGCTCCGGGCTGCGGACACTCTGCCCATAGAACGTGAAGTTGAGCTGTGCTATCTGCCCGGCAACATCAAGCTGCTCCGGAGTTTCCAAGGGCCCTTTGCCTTCGATGCTGAAGCTCAATGAACCGGCCAGACCGCCTTTCTGTAGAGCCTCAGGCAATACAACTGGCAGATTCTGCACCTGCAAATTTTGAGTTTCCACGCGGAATGCACCCTGGTAAGGAGCACGAATGCCCGCCTGTGCCGTCACCAGCGTGTTCCATCGCGGAGCTTGCAGGCGAACCTCAGCACTCTGGTTTGCTACCTGCGCCACAGCAGCAATGTCCCCAAAGGTCTGCTGGTCTACCGTGAGCCCGGTGACATCGAGATTTGCCTGAAGCTGGGGGTCTTCCACCGTGCCGCTGCCCTGGGCATTCATGCGCAGTTGCGCCTGAATCTGCTGTCCACCTGGCAACCGCAATTGCTCGATTGCCAGACCGGAGGTCTGCGCACTTATGGTGTACGCCTTGCTCTGAAGGTTGTAGGAAAGCTCCGCGCTCAGTGTCTGTCCCGGCGTTTTTTCTAACTCGATGCGCTCCATTCGGAGCACCTGGTCCGCAAGCTGCGCGCTGACCGCCAGCGTGCCCCATGGCTCGCCATAGGCCTCCAGCCCAGTGCCGTTCACGGTTACCTCAGCTACCGGGTTGGCTACTGTGCCGAGCACGCGCGCGGTCAGCGAAATCTCTCCCGCTGCAGGAACCGATGCCTTCTGTAAGGCGGCAAACACGGATGCCAGCGTCAGGTTCTGCACCTCTGCATTCAGGTCGAGCGCCGGACTCGCGCCTCCCAATCCGATCGATCCCGAGATGTTGGCGAGAGGCTGTTGCTCAAGCGTTAGCACAGCCTGATGAATCAGCAGTTGCGACGGCCCATAGTGCGCGCTCAGGTCAAGCGCCACGTTCTTCAATTCGCCAACCGCAAGCGCGGGTGCGGCCAGAGTGATCTCGGCCGTGGGACGCTCCAGGGTTCCGCCCAGTTGCGCGGTGACGTTTGTATTCCCGCGAACCGGCATCGGCAGCAGAGACTCGGACTTGCCTTGGAAGCCCGCCAACTCCACCAGAAGCTGTTGAACATCGTCTACAGTCGCGCGCAGCGTTCCCGACAATGCCCCTTCGGGAGTGATGTTGACCTGTCCGCGAAGGCGTGTCGCCAGCACTTCCAGGGCACGCAAAGATTGCGGGGTTGCTCCCTCCGTTTGCGCAAATGCAAACAGTGCTCGCAGCAGGCGCGGGCTGACATTCAAACGCGCTCCCAGCAGCAAGGGGTTCTTCGAGACAGTCCCGAATGCGGCTGGCAGCAAGCGAAATGGCCGCTGCTTTGGTGGCAGCTCTACGGCATCCGTAAGCTTCCGGCGAACACTGGAAACCGCATCCTGAATTTTTCGTGCGACGAGATGAAATGATGATTTGTCCTGCGCTTGAACAGTGCTCTGCAAGATTGGAACAGGAGTAGCTCCCAGAAGCGCCTGCAGGCGCCCGTGCAGAAACCGCAAGGCCGCCAGCGATTTGGGGTCTAAGGAAGGATCGCCAATGTTGAGCGTGAGAAAGCCATTGCGAGCTACTGCCTCCACATTTCCTTCAATGGGGAGCAGGTTCCGCGCCGCAGTAGGTACGAGCTTTGCAAGACGCAGGGAGGCGCGTCCGCTGGCGCGGCGGAAATTCCTGCCCGGCCAGGTGGCATTCACCGATCCGCTGGCTGTGCTGGCAATGCGTACTTCCTGATTTAAGGCTTCGGTAATTCGCGTAAGGTTAAGCCGTTCGATTTGTGCCTGAAGCGAACTCGTATCGTTGCTTTCAAGAGCAATCGCGCCCTGGGCACGGACGTTCCC
>JBFXAV010000358.1:0-4002 GCA_050183935.1 Candidatus Korobacteraceae bacterium
CCCGCACCTGCCTGCTTCCACAAAGCGGAGGCGAGAACACCAGCGACGTTCTTCCCAACTTCGTCCGCAATCCTGCGAGCGCGCCAGCAAGAGACACCTGGTACGCGGAGCCAGCCCGCGTCTTCGACAATCTTTATTTCGTCGGAGGCAAGGTTCATTCGTCGTGGGCGCTGACGACCAACGACGGCATCATTCTCATTGACACCATCTACCCATATAACTCTGAGGAATTGATCGTTGGCGGCCTTGAAAAGCTCGGGCTTGATCCCAAACAGATCAAGTATGTGATCATCTCGCACGCGCACGGCGACCATATTGGCGGTGCTGAGATGCTCCAGAGCCGCTACAAGACCCGCGTAGTCATGGGGCAGCCCGATTGGGATATGGTTGAGAAATACCCCAATCGCTACAAGACGATGGCGCCGAAGCTGGATATCGTCGCCACGGACGGCATGAAGATCACCCTCGGCGGCACTACGGTCACTACATGGCTCACGCCCGGACATACTCCCGGCACGCTGTCGTATACCTTCACCGTGATGGATCGTGGTAAGCCGGTAAATGTGGCCTACTCCGGGGGCACAGCGTTTAACTTTGTAAACAACACGCCGGACCCGGGCATCAGAAACTTCCAGACCTATATTGACTCGCAGAAGCACATGGCAGCCAAGGCCGCTGAAACCGGCGCAACCGTGCTGCTGTCGAACCACTCGGAGTTCGACAACGCCTACAACAAGAACCGCATGCTCGCCGGACGCGGCGATGGCCCGCATCCATATGTCCTGGGGACGGAGTGGGTGCAGCGATACTTCCAGGTGATGCAGGGATGCGCACGGGCGGCGCAGTTACGACTGGAACAGCAGCAGGCGGGCAGTGGTGGAAGCAGGTAGGTACCATCCACTACCTCTCGAATTCTCTGACGTATTTATCTCCGCCGCTGTCGAATCCGCACGTCGAACGACACAATGCCGTTCTGGTCGCGCGTGGCTACCACGGAGACGCTGGGACTGACGTTGTATTCCATCTGAATTACCTGCTGGCTGGACTGCGAGACGTTGGTAACGTAAATGACCGTCATGTTGCGCGAGACCTGTTGTTCCACGGTCACGCGCGCGCTGGGATTGACCTGCGTTCCCACGGCCTCCGGCGGAGAGATGCGCAGGCGGCTCACACCAAACAGGCGCTGCACGCGGTCATCCAAGGAAGAGTCGAGAGCGCCCTGAAGAATCGCCTGCGACTCGCTCTGCGTCAGCGACGCCGAAGGCCGGGAAACCTGCACCGACTCCGGACGGGTGTTTCCAAATGCCAGCAGTCCCACGATGTCTGCCGTAGGCAGCGGAGGATCGGAGCGGTATGTGGTGCTCAGGCGGTCCAGCGGGCCATAAAAATTCTGCGTAATCTCATATTCGCGGACGCGAGTAACCAGCTCGGCATCGAACACCGGCTCCACCCGCACGGGATTGCTGAAGGTAATTTCGGCATGGTTCACCTGGTAGCGTGCGCCGCGAAAAATCATTTCGCCCTCAGTGGCGTTCACGGTTCCCAGCAGCACCGGGCTGGCAGCGGTCCCGCGGACGTTCAATTCCACGTCCCCTGTGAGTTTGGCTGCTGAGGTTTCCACCTGCAACTCCGCAGCAGAAACCACGTGC
This sequence comes from Candidatus Korobacteraceae bacterium, assembly GCA_050183935.1. Taxonomy (GTDB): domain Bacteria; phylum Acidobacteriota; class Terriglobia; order Terriglobales; family Acidobacteriaceae; genus DASZRZ01. The sequence goes on from JBFXAV010000358.1 coordinate 1,650, forward strand.
AGGTTCAGTTGCAGACGGCTAAGAGGCGATAGCGGGTCCGGCTGTGATGCCTGCCGCAATCCCGCCATGTAGTATCCCAGGTCAAACTGTGGGGTGATCCCGAAGCGAGTCATGACCACGTTGCCGCTGAGCGTGTAGCGGTCGCGGCCCCCGGTAAGCTGCAAGTCCAGGTTAAGAAGGCTGCTGATGCCAGGGGGATGCCGCAGGCGCACGCCCTGTCCGCGCATGCTTAAGTTCAACCCCGGCTGGCTTCCCAGGTTGAGGAACCCTCCCACAACCACTACACCGCCACCGCTACGGCCGGTAAGCTTCTGCACTTCGAGCCGGTCCTGATTGAACACAAAGGTTCCGTTGAGTTCGCTGAGCCCGTTCGGCAGGTCGCGGTGAGTCACCGATCCGTTCTCAAGTTGAGCAGTTCCACGCATATCAGGCCGCGCAGCCGTACCGCCAACCTCTACCCGGAAGGTAGCCTTTCCGGAGGATTCCAACCTGCGGCTGAACACGCTCAGCAGCTTCATGTCGGCAGTACCACTGGCTTCGATGCCAAGACTGCGGCGCCCCGCCAGCTCCACTGAGCCAGCAGCGGTCATCTCCGTTCCCTGACCAGTCAGGCGCAGCCGTTCCAGCAGGAGCACTTTGCGCTCCACGCGAAACTGCACCGGCCCCTGGTTGGTAAGCTCAATTCCCTGTACGCCCGCGCTGATCTGGTCGAGATTGCCTCTCACCGCAAGCTGATCGGGATTGCGCAGCGGCCCCTGGAGCCGAATTACGCCCGCCGCCGAAGAATGGCCGGTCAGGCTTTCGCGCAAAATCTGCGACAGAAAGGCATCCACATCCATGCGCGCAATGCGCAACTCCATTTGTGTGGGCAGATTATCGTGCAGCCCAATCGCTCCCTGTAACGCAAACTCGCCGGTGGTGAATTGCGACGCCGCTTCTATGTGCAGAGCACGGTCGCGGGTGACGCCCTGAAGGGTGATCGCTCCCAGCCGCTCCCCATTCAGCGCTACGGAATCGAAACTCATCTTTCCGCCCAGGCTTGGCTCGCGCAGGGTACCGCTACCGCGCACGTCAAAGGTCATCTGCCCAGAAAGAAGGAAGCGCGCGTTCTGCAGGCCCGCCAGCCGGGCAAGTTCCACACCGCTTCCGCGGAAGTCCAATTGGAAAGCATCGGTCGTCCAGTTGTAGGCGCCGCGCCCGGTGGCCTGGGCGCCATGGAAGGAGAGTGAAAAGCGCTCCACGACCAGCTCACCGCCAGCAAGCAAAACCACCGCTTCGGCGGACTCCACGGTTTCTCCATACAGCGTTGCATTGTGCAAGCGCACCTGGCCCGCGGCCCGCGGCTCGCCCCAGGAGCCCCCAATCTGAAGGCTGCCACTGGTCGCCCCCGTAATCGGGGACTCAATGCCCGCGACTTTCCCCAGCTCTGCAAGCTCGGTGTCGCGAAGAGTAATGCGCCCGTAGATATCGCTGGTGTCTACAAGTTCGCCATCCACCAGGCTGGCGCGGAGAAGCCCTGTAACGCTTGAGTTTCCGGAGCGCAGCACGGTATCGGAGAAAAGCAGCTCGTTGGGCATGAAGCGTAGCGCGCCCGAGAAAGAGTCGAGCCGCATAGTCCGCTCCGCAGTTGCCGGTTGCCCTGGAGCTTCCCCGGAGGCAAGCCGGACCGGCGCCACCAGATTGGAAGCCATCACCTGGCCTTCCACCCGTGGTGACTGCAACGTTCCTCCAAGAGTTCCCGAAAATGATCCTTCGCCAGTCACACCCTCAAACTGCCGGAAGCGAGACGATATTACCGACGCCATACGAACCAGTTCTCCGGCATCGCTGGTGCGAACCGTAAGCCGCGCATCTGCCTCCCTGGTCCCCAGGACTCCCGTGAGGTTCAGTTGCAGCGAAGGTCCGGAGAGGTCAAGGGATTCAAAGTGCAGGCGGTCGGAGGCAAAGAAATACGAGCCAGTGGCCGAACCTCCAAGCACAAAGTCGCGGCTTTGGCCGTCGAACTCTGGACGAGCGCCTCTGGCGGGCAGCGGTTTCACACCCAGATCAAATTTCGCCACTGCCGAATTAGGCGCTCCTGTCCACCGCACCTCGACGGCTCCGGAAGTCACCCCGCTCAGGCTCAGTCTATCCACCGGGAACTGCCGACTGGCGGCTGCAGTCGCTGCGTTGTGCAGGCCGATGTTGGCTACGCGAAGATTTGCGCTGCCTCGTTGCCGGCCCGGCGAACTCTGCGATGACCGCCAGTCCTGCACTTCCACTGAGCCGGTTACGGTTCCCCCCAAGACGGAGAAAAACACGTTCGAGAAGGACACTCTCTGCGGGTCTATGGAGTAATCCACGCCGCCGTTCA
>JBFXAV010000359.1:0-4000 GCA_050183935.1 Candidatus Korobacteraceae bacterium
TTCCATGGCACGCCATGCGCTCATCGTCGCTCTTGCGACGAGTCTCATCTCGGTAGGCAGCACGCTCTCAGCCGGTCCGATCACCTGGCATTTTTCTGGGGTAGTAACTGAGTCCTCAAGCGTGAACTTTCCATTCGTCGAAGGTGATCTGGCCCACGGATCGGTCACTTGGGAGCCTGATGCCCTCGTGCCTGTGCTGTCGGATCCAGAGTTAGTGAATGTTAGTGCGTACCATGTCGCATTGCCATCATCTGCTACTCAGCTCAGCATGCAAATCGCAGACGAGCTCGTGCCGACTCCGCAGCCACTGTCGTTCACGTTGTACATAGCCGATAACTACACGGGCCCAGGATTTGACTCACCAGTCGATCTCGTCAGTCCGTTCTTCCAGCATGACGGAAATGTCACGGTCTACAAAGGACATAGCCTGGAATACAAGTCGGTTGTCTTCTACGACTCAGATACCTCTCTGTTGTCTGATACATCGCTGTTGCAAGACTGGTCGCGTTTGAGCTTCCGTCAAGGGAGATGGGCAGTTCAGTACGGACCAGATCCGATAGCGGGCGCTCCTTTCGTGAACGGCACGCTCGAACTGCAGGCCGTGCCCGAGCCGAGTTCCCTTCTGCTGCTCGGCGTGGGGGCGACCATTGGTGTTGCGGGATTCAGGCTTCGTGCCCGACGCTCTGCCGCTATTGCCAATTAGTGGAAGGGCCCCGCGCCTTCGTACCGTATTTCAAGCTCGTGTTGTTGAGCTCTTAGCCCGGTCCCAGCAACGTGGGGTTTTGCTTGGCCACCCCCCCTGTAACCGCCGACCCTTCCTTGCGCCTGGTTGGTAGGTGATCTTACGAACATCCATCTTCAGACCAAGCCGCAGGGAATGCCGTCATGGCTCTCGGCTGGATGGCCATCACGCAGGTTCGAGCCGGCAGCATCCGCGCCAACAATCATCTCGACGCCAATCAGATGTCGGAGCAGGAGTGGAACCGGCTCACCGCCTGCATCGAGCATGTCCGCGCCAACTCGTCCGATGTTCTTTCTTCGGCAACCTGGCCGTGCAGAACTGCTGCGGTAACTGTCAGGAGCAAACGGCGGTCGTATTCTCCTTTCTGGTAAAGACAGGCCAAAGACAGATCGACCAGATGGTGCTCTACGGCGATACACAGTTCGCGCACACCTTCGTGGTGCTCGGCCGCCGCACGGGCAGTCGCGATTGGGATCTGTCGACCTGGGGACCCGACGCCGTTGTCATCGACCCCTGGCACGACAACGTCAGCGTCTATCCCGCCTCGGACTTCGAAACCAAGGCCTTCCGCGGCTACCACAAGTTCCACGGGCCGCTCACGCCCAAGTCGGTCTTGCGATTGAACTAAATCGCCCGTTTTAGTTTGTGGCCTGCCGCGATCGCCGCCACGCGACGCATGTCAGCGCGAGTGCACCGACCAGCCCTGTAATCCACGTGGCCGGTTCTGGAACCAGTCGCACGTTGTCGAGTCGAAATAAATACTGTGTGTTGATGCCTGCCACGTTATTGAGTTCCGTGGAAAAGCGCAAGCGATAATTGCCCGTGCTGAGGGGCGTATTAATGCCGTACGTACCGAAGTTGAAAATCGTCATGAACGGTCCTGTTCCCGGCGTGGTATACGTCACGAACGGCAGTGTCGAATTGGTGTCGAGATTGGTGAGGCTGCCGCGGAAGATATGATTCCCGCTTGGTTGTCCCGTCGCGGCATCCGACTCCAATCGCATGTACATCTGGAATTTCAGCAACTGACCCGCGCTGGCAACGAAGTCTTGCGAGATCGCGCCTGCGAGGATCCCTGCCTGGTCGCCTGCATACTGCATCTGGGCGACCTGCGAGCCGTTGAATGTCGAGACCGCCGCCGAGATAGGGATGGCCGTAGGAACAACGGAATCGTTGATATCCCAGCCCGTGAAATCGCCCGTCTCAAAATCACCGTTCACGATGCTGGCCCGGGCAGGCATTGCAAACCAAGTTAAGGAAAAAACCACTACGCAGTACGCGCCGTGACATCGGCGCGACAAGAAGAAGTTCCCCTTCATGAGCGGCCCTCCCGAATGCGATCCGATAAAACCAGACACACAGCCGGCGCTATTCCGCGTGTAGCTTATCGAGTGCACCAAAGGAAACAACAAGAAAACACGTTCTCGCCGAGCAATTAACAGTGTGCGCTTGCTGCAATTCAAAACGATGACGCATGCCGTCAATTTGACATCAAATGATCAGTTCCGGCACTACGATAACGTCCCTGGACTACGCACGCCCACCTGGGTAATGCGAGTCATTTGATGGGGCTCAATGCGAGCCTCAGGGATCGCGCGGCTTCATCCCCTCTGAGACGGCCAGCCACACCAGGACGCCGGCGGCGAAGCCGTAGACCGACGCGCCGATCAACGGATCGGGCAGGCCGAAGAAGCCTAGCCGGAAGCCGGGCCAGGGGGGCGGCCCCAGGAAGTACCCCAGAGCACTGCCCAGCAGTACGGAGAAGACCGTACAGAGAATCGCGACCTGCCTGGCTCGCTGTGCTTTGCCTGCCATGCGATCAACGTACGGCGGACCAATCGCGTTTGCAATCAGGCGGTGCGCTGCACGTCGGCATCTTGCTGCGGCCGTCGCAGATCGACATCGGCGAAGGTCACCATGCGTTGCGTCGTTTCATCCCATAGCTTCCATGAGGCGCACGTCAGACTTTCTCGCACGCCGAACGTCACGCCCTCGCGAAAGGCTGGCTCTGCCGAATAGCAGGCGTGCAAGTGATAGTTCGGGATACGGCTGTTTAGATGGTGAATGTGGTGGAAGCCTATGTTGCCGCTGAACCATTGCAACACGCGCGGCAACCGGTAGTAGGAACTTCCGTCGAGTGCCGAGTCGTTGAAACTCCACGTCCGGTGTGGCTGCCAGTAGGCATCTTCGTATTGGTGTTGGATGTAGAACAGCCAGCTACCCAGGGCGGCGCCCAGGACGACGGTCGGTAATTCAACCAGGAAGAAGCTCTGCGCTCCGAAAATACATACTCCGCAACCCCATAGCAGAGCGATTCCCAAGTTCGTCAGATGCACGCTCCGGCGCTCCACCTTCCAAGTGCGAGGGATTCCAAGCGTGAACCGCTGGCGAATGATGAACAGATAGCTCGCACCGAAGACGAAGAGCACCAGCGGATGACGATAAATCCGATACCGCAGACGCCCCCACTTCGAGCGTTGCAGATATTCTGCCACGGTTAGCGTTGATACGTCGCCGTGCCCGCGGTGTTCGAGATTGCCACTGCTGGCGTGGTGTCGCGAGTGCGTCCGCTTCCAAAGTCGATAGGGGGTGAGCGTAACCGCGCCGCAGATTGTTCCCAACAGATCGTTGGCCACTTTGTTCGTCAAAAACGAGTGGTGACCGCAGTCGTGCTGGATGATGAAGATCCGCATCCGCAGGCCGGCCGCCGGAATGGCCAAGAGCAGCGTTACCCAATAGGGCAGAGCCAGGCTCAAATACATCAGCCACCAGAGGGCGATGTAGGGTACAAACGTGTTGGCGATCTGCCAGGCCGCTTTCAAGTCATTCGAGCGCTTGTAGCGTGCCACCGTCGCCGCCCAGGGCGCGCCGGCGCTCCGTGTCTCCGGAGCCAAGCCCTGCACAGCCTGCACGGTCATGTTCAATCTCAAAAGCGATCGGCGCGAAGCGAAAACTGCGCCAGATCTCGATGGAATGCACGGAAGGGGGCGAGCCTCATCGCTCGCAGAGTCCGCGAAGAAACGTCGTAGCAAGCTACAAGCCGGCCACATCAAGGATGCAGGGGTTTACGCTTTACTTACCCCTGACGTCAAGCCGACTGTCGGCGAATCAGAACTCGTCGCGAAAGTTTAGCCATACGTCAGGTGTAAATCCTCGAGTCGCCTAAGCCTAACCTGCGCAGATCGCCAGCCCCCTGTTTACGAATCCGAGTTTTGTGGCGCGAAATTCGCCGTCCCGGCCGATCAGAGTAGCCCCCGC
>JBFXAV010000360.1:0-3977 GCA_050183935.1 Candidatus Korobacteraceae bacterium
ACGACCCCAAGAGCGTCCGCGTCTATAACGGTGGTCCTTTGGTTGTGAACGGAAAGGTGATTATGGGTGCCGGCGGCTGTGCGGCCGGAGGGATGAATATCTCCCAGTCGTGTTTCGTCAGTGCACATGACCTCGAAACCGGTAAGGAACTGTGGCGATTCAACACGCTGGCACAACCAGGAGAACCTGGCGACGAGACCTGGAACAACGTGCCCGCCGAAAAGAGGTGGGGCGGGTCGGTCTGGATAACCCCCAGCTACGATCCCGAACTCAACCTGTTGTATGTCGGCACCGGTACGCCGTATCCGTGGTCGTCCATCACAAGAGGCACCTATCAACCCGCTGGAGGTGGCAACCGCGGCGATGGCCTCTATATGAATTCGACGCTCGCGTTCAATCCGGACACGGGTAAGCTGGTGTGGTATTACCAGCATTTGCCGAACGACACGTACGATCAGGACTATGCCTTCGAGCGGATTATCGCCCCTATCACCTTTCAAGGGGCCAAGCGCAAGGCGGTGATCACAGCGGGCAAGCCGGGCGTCATCGAAGCGCTGGATGCCAAGACGGGCCAGTTCCTCGCCGCAACAGATCCGGGAATGCAGAACATCTTCACGTTCGATCCGAAAACGGGGGTCAAGACGCTGCTCCCGCCGGTACTTCCCGAGGGAGTCAAGCGCTGTCCTGGTAACAATGGTGCGAGGAACCATATGCCCGGAGCGTACGACCCCACCACTAACCGCTACTACATTTCCATGTGGGACCTATGCACAGGCAAGGGTGGTGAAACGCCGGATCGGATGCTCGGACTCGACCTCGACACCATGGAATTCGCCGTGGATGTGAAGGCCAGAGAATTGCAGTCGACCGGCAAGATGACCACGGCGGGCGGATTGCTGTTTTCTGCGGCAGGCGACCGGTATTTCCGTGCCTTCGATAGTCGCGATGGGAAAGTGTTGTGGCAGACGCGCGTGCAAGACGTACCGAATGGTTCTCCTGTCTCTTACATGGTGGATGGCAAGCAATATCTCGCGCTGATTGCCGGCAACCCAGGCATTAATGGCAACGGTGCAGCGAGAGCTACCTCTGAGAACATTCGGCCTGACGGTAACGTCGTATTGTGGGTGTGGCAGCTTCCGTAATCAGCGGGCGGCGGTAGATCTGCGCTTACATCTACCGCCGCCATCGACGGGTGCAGCTCCTCACTTCGTCTAGTCTAGCCCGCATAAGCAGGATTTCAGGCAGCCTGGCTTGGCCGCCTGCCACGCCGCTCACTTGTTTCTGACAGACTCACAGACTCCACTAAGGCGCAAGGCGGAAGACGAGTGCAGGTATCCTCTACTGAACTTGCACAGGATGATCGCTCATGCGGAAGCGCGTCCGGAAATGCTCGGAAAGCAGCTCGATAGCCGGACGGTTTGCGTCCGGGTCGGACTTGGAGAGGTACTGCATGGCCTGAACCAGGAGGCGCTGGCCATCAATGTACCGCGCGTCGGAACTGCGCTCGCGCTTGCGGCGCAAAGGATTGGGCAGGACAGGAATCGTGAACACCTTGGCCATAATCAACTCGAGGGGAAAATTGGTTGTGACCGCTGGTTGGACGCCTATCAGGACAGGACAGTTGCCCGCCGGCACTGAATCGCTGCCTATAACGAGGACGACAGAAGCGCAGTATAGCCCGTGCACATCCGTGATTCCAGAAAAACTACCGCCCGTTTGTCATTTTTTTGGACAAACGGGGAATCAGTGTCAAGGACGGATCACTTTGGTCTTGCCCGTGGTCTGAAGCTTGAAGGTGTTGTCCGGTAAGTTCCCATTCATCTTAATGTTGGAATACTTCGTAAGCCGATGGTCTCCGGAAGGCTCCACAAACTGCTGTTGCAGCGAAATACCCCGGGCAGGATCGATCCAGAGAAAGATTTTTTGAAACATGCCACGCACCCGATCGGACTTGGGAACCAGCAAAAGCCGTGCAGCCTGCTGACCGGCAATGGTTTCCATGCCTTCGTAGCTCACGTCAAAGCCATTGAGCAGATCATGGCCACGGCCTCCGAATCCCAGCACCAGAAAACTTTCAAACTCCTGGCGGTTCTTCCCGGCGCTGTACTCCGTCACCTGATCGATGCGGGGCTGGTAAATACGTACCTTGCCATCGGTAAACAGCAACTGCTTGCGGTCGGGCTCGCGAACATCCGCGGACATTTGCACTTCTTTGTTCTGGCGGCGGAAGTAAATGGTCCCCTTCTGCACGTCCGTTTCGTTCACGACTTTCTGAAATTGCTCCCAGACGAAATCGGCCTGGCTGTTGCGAAAGCTGGCAGCAGCGCGATCCATGGAATCGAGAATGCGCTCCAGATCAGCGCTGCCCTTCGGGGCCTGCGCAGAAGCCATGAACGGACACGACAGCGCCATCAACACGATAATCAGGATCGGATATCTCATAGTCTGACTCGGAGGGTTCTGTCCTATTGGAAGATGCCGACGGGGAACCGCCAGATTCGCGAAGATCACCGGCCTTAACGCAATACGTGAACCCGGTAGACGGTAATGCTCCCCTGGGAATCGCGCACTACGTCGTAGCCTGCGATTTCAACCTCGCCGGCAATGGGCTCGATGACCCGCAGCAGATCCTGGCGAATCGATGGATCGTCGGTACCCTGGACCGCCGCCACATCGATTTCGTAGTAAAACCCGCTGCTTCCATCGGGATGAACCACTACCCCAATTTGATGCGGAACCTGCTGCACGGGAGCATCTTTAAAGTCGATCAGGTAGGGACCAAAAAAAATGAACGCCAGGATAAGGGTAACCATGACGTCGTAGTGGAAACTACCCCGCTCGTAGGTCCAGAAGACATAGCCGTGAATGATTTTCCCGATGCGCTTCATAAAAGAGCCTGAGACAGAACACAGGCAGGTTCGGCGCCGGACCTGACCAGCCGGACGCCGGGAACAGTGTATTTTTTTCGAGGCGGAGTTGGCAATCGGCCATTCACACGGGACGCGGCACTATACGGTCGGTGCCCATGTATGGATGCAGGGCCTCGGGAATCAGCACGGAGCCGTCGGGCTGCTGGTAGTTTTCCAGGATAGCCAGCCAGGTTCTGCCTACGGCCAATCCGCTGCCGTTCAGGGTATGAACGTGCTCCGCCTTGCCTTTGCCGTCCGGGCGAAAGCGAATGTTGGCGCGGCGAGCCTGAAAGGCCTCGCAATTGGAGCAAGAAGATATCTCGCGGAATACCTGCTGGCCGGGGAGCCAGACTTCCAGGTCGTACGTCTTGGCGGACGAAAAACCCATGTCACCGGTACAAAGCAGCATCACGCGATAGTGCAAATTCAGGCGTTGCAGTACGGTCTCCGCATCGTGTGTTAGCTGTTCCAGCGCTTCGTAGGAGCGATCAGGATGCGCGAACTTTACCAGTTCCACTTTCTGGAACTGATGCTGGCGGATGAGACCGCGCGTGTCCTTACCATAGGAGCCGGCCTCACTGCGGAAGCAGGGTGTCCAGGCAGTCAGCGAAATCGGCAGGCGGCCGCCGTCCAGAATTTCGTCGCGATAGAGATTGGTAAGCGGGACCTCTGCCGTGGGAGACAAGTAAAGACTCTTCTCGCCATGCGGAACCTTGAACAGATCGGCTTCAAACTTCGGTAGCTGGCCAGTGCCGTAAAGAGTTTCGGCATTCACCAGGAACGGCGGAAGCACCTCGGTGTATCCGTGTTCGCGGGTGTGCAGGTCAAGCATAAAGCTGGCGAGGGCACGCTCGAGTCGCGCGCCCATTTCCATGTAAACGGCAAAGCGGGCGCCGGAGATTTTCGCAGCACGATCAAAGTCCAGAATTCCAAGCTGCTCGCCGATTTCCCAGTGTGGTCTGGGAGGTAAATCCATCTGCGGTGGTTGTCCCCTGCGCCGCACTTCCACGTTTTGCTCCGCGCTGAGGCCCACGGGAAGGCTCTCGTGGGGCGGGTTCGGGTCTCCAT
>JBFXAV010000361.1:0-3967 GCA_050183935.1 Candidatus Korobacteraceae bacterium
TGTAGGTGCGCCAGACAGCCACGTTGCCCTCGGGAGTGAGCATCTTGAAAAGCACGCCATCGCCGTAATCTTCGCTGTGCCAGGTGATGACCTTCTCAACCAGGACTTCCAGCTTCGCGAAACGCTGTCCAACGGTGCCGAAATGCGCGTTATTCCGGGGAGTGGCCTTCTTCCGCTCGGGGATCATGTTGTGCGCCCGGCGATAGGCTTCAATGATGTAAGCGGCGATCCCGAAGGTGCGGCGCTCGCAGAACTGGCCCTTGGCCACGACGAGCAGATTGTGCTGGAAGTCGTTAAGGTCATTGCGGCCCGTGTTGAGCAGCGCGGCCTTGATCTGATCGTAGGAACCCTCTTCAGGCAGCGGCGTGCCAAACTCGCGAAGCACCCAGGCTTGCGCGTCCTCAGCCAGCTTGATGGCCGCTTCAGTCGGCTGGAATTTTTGAGCCTCGGCCCAGTCGTCCTTGGAAGGGTGCATGTAGCGAGCGGCCCGCCAGGCGGTCACTTCCGGCAGTCGGGCATTCGGGCCGCGCTTCTCGGCGATCTTGTTCACCGCGCTCCGGCTCCAGAATTGATTCTCCTGGATCACTATTTCCGCCACGATGGCCAGGAATTGGAGCAAATCCTGGCGATCCTTGTTCACGTAGGCTCCGCCACCGCCGAGCCAGTAGGGGCCTTCGGCGAGCGTGGTCAATTCGTTCAAGTTGACCCAAATTTCCGCCAGCTTGGCGATCAGGTGCGGGTTCTCGTGGCCGAGAAAATCTGCCAGGCAATTGCTGCCGACCTGAGTGACGGTGCCGGTCTCGTGGCGCACCAGGTAGGTGTCCTTGCGGACGCGCTTCAGCTTGCAGTGCTCGCAGAACGGAGCGCAATCACGGTAGCGCTCGGGGGCGATCTCTCCGGGCACCATGCGGAGGACGTTGCCTTCATCGGTGTGCTCCAGGGTGCCGGTGAATTTCCAGCCAGCGTACTTGGGCTCTTCACCGGTCACGGTCACGTTGAAGTGGCGCACCCAGACCTCTTCCTGTTTCCCGTTGCGGTCAAAACTGACCTTCACATCGCGGAAGTCGTCGCGGTTGATCTGGTAGCTGATAGCAGAATTCAGCTTGGCCGCCTTCTTGATCAGAAGCGCGATGCGTTTCTCGAACTGTCCGATGTTCCCTTCTGGAATGTAATAAGTCATGGGTGCATCGTAAACTATGCCCCACAGAAGTCAACAGAAATATTTAATTTTCTTTTAGGCCGTCCCGGAGATGAAAACACGGCCATCTTCGATGTCGGTCACGACCCCGTTTTGCCATGGCGTGGTGCCCCAGGCGGCGGTGATTGCAAACTGCACGGCCTGGCCCTCGACGAAGCCGGACGGCGGATTGACCTCCACGGTGGCCTGCCCGTACGTGCCCACCTGGGCGTCGTAAAACGGAAACCCGGCCCATTTCGTATCGGTCTGGAGGATTACGCCATCCATTAGTCAATGAAGATACCGGCCTGCGTCTGCATCCCTTTAAGCTGCTCTTTCAGCTTCTCCATTTCCTCGGCGGCCTTGTCCCGCTTCGTGGCATCGAGTTGCAGGTCTTTGACCGGGCCGGGGATAGCCCCGGAAAATTTCATCCAGAGATCGCCCTGCATGTAGCGGGCGGAAGCCAGGGCGTACTCCTTCACCCACCGGCTCCCGATGGGCGTCAGGTCTTGGGTGCGATCGTACGGGAAATAGCAGATCACACCGCAGAGGTACCGCTCGATGGGGTTGTGGATGTAAAGGACGCGCTCGACCTCATCGTAAAACCAGTCCGGCTGGATCGAGGTCACGCGCTGCCAGGTCTTGCGCCAGCGGAGGAAGGTGTCGTATTCGTCCAGGCCGGTGCGGAAGAGCGGCGCAGGGTTAATTAAATTGCCGTAGAAAATCTCAGTCGGCACTGGGTTCGGCTCCACGAACGACACCTGAGCCACACCCTGGCCAACGTCCACGCCATCCAGGTAATTGAATCGACCACGGGTCAACTGCACCGACTGTGCCTTGCGCATCGGCACCCACTCGGAAAAAAGTTGGAGTGCATCCTGAATGCAGTCAATGACCTGCTGATTGGTGACTTCAACGTTCCAGACCGGCTGGCCCAGTTTGCGAAGGATGTACTGCACCAACTGATCCATCGAATAGCCGCGCAATGGCAGCGTATCCGGCGAATCAGCCGATGTTCTCAAAGGCTCCTGTGCGTCACTGGTCGGCATACTGCCCTAACTACCGACCGACCGGCGATCACTCCGACTCCGGGTATGGCGCGAGGATTTCGCTCACCTGATCGGGATATTTGCGCTTGGCGTAGGCCGCAAGTTGAGACCGGTAGCGAAAGTCTTTCCCGTCCTTGGAACAGACAAACGGCTTCACGTCCTTTGGAGCCGGGGCCTTGGACTGTGCGGCTTTCCGGGCGTCGCCCAGCACGTCTGGCACTCCCTTCGTGGGCGCTGGGTGACTGGGCTGCACCTGCTCCTGTGCAAAAATCGTGGGCGGAGGAAGCGGTTCCTCCGATTCCGACACACCAGACGACGCTGGCTGGCCGCTGGGAGTGATTATCTGGCCGGTGCCGTGCATGGTGGCCTGGTTCATGAAACCAGTCGGGTTGTCTACGACTCCTGAGTTGGCGGCTGCCTGGCGCATGCTGCTGACCAGGGTCTGCCGGGCTGATTGCGTTCCTGGATCGACCTTTTCGTCAATCTCGGCCAGTCCCTCCGGCAAAGCCTCTGCCTGGCGCACTCTTGGCGTCGATTCCATCGCGTACTTGATCGGCGGAGCCTGATCCACACCCACAGGACGGCCTGCCGTGTCTGTGACTCCGTAATCTTCCGGCACTTCGCGCACCGCGCCTCCGATGAAGCCAAGGCGGCGGGCCTCTTCAACCGACATGCCTTTGTGCGTGGGCGTGTTTACGTCCAGCTTCGGCTTCGCCGCCTGCGGCGGTGGCATGATCGGCTTGCGATCCGCCGTAAACTTCGTCACTGCCGTGACTGAGTGTGCTGGCCGATCTGCCAGAGACGCTGGTGTGACGTGCGGAACTGCGATCACCGGCACTTGGCCGTTGCGTGACAGTTCCTTCGAAAGTTGAAGGGGCTTGGCGTACTTGTCGAAAAACGGATCGTTAATCTTCCGACCTTGCCGATCCAGAATGTACTCTCCGGCTTTCAAATGCAGTGTGACCCCCAATTCGGAGATCACCAGGTGGATAGGCCACTTGTTGCCGTTGTAGTATCCAAGCGTGCTCGTAAATTTTGGCTCCTGTGCGCTCATTTTTCTTAAAGAACTGATTGTTGGAGAAGCGGATGAATAATTTTTGTCTACACTTCCGTATCAATGAAAAGCGGAGTGCCTTCGCCGACAAAAGCGCTGACCGTGTTGAATTCAAAAAATTCCTCGGCCTCATCACGCTCCATGCCGTCACGATCCATCAGCAGCCTGATGCACAATTCCGTGTCATAGGCGACCAAGGGGTCTCGGCCCGCGCAGTACGCAATTCCGAGGATGCAGTCGTCAAATCCGTCCGCAAAAAGAGCCTTCGGATTTTCCTCCTTCAGTCGTTCCTCGACACGTGCGCGTTTTTCGCTCATGCCTATAAGAACGAAAAAGACCGGGATTTCTCCCGGTCTTTTCAACTTCGACTTATTTTTCCAGCGGAGCCACTCAGCCCCAACATCTCTTCACCCAGTCCAAACTCGCCTTGTCCGGCGAGCCCGCGATGATATACGGCGACTGCATGCGCTTTAAAACCACGCCGCCGAACTCAGGCATGTTGCCGCGCAAATTGGCGACCCAGCGCTTGTTCGGCCTGGTGAACTTCCACTCGTGCCCGAGAAACTGCACCAGCTTGAGCGCCAGTACCTCGCGCTCAGCAACCGTCGCCATCATAAAATTGTGGCCGTCAGAGGCCAGGCAGTCGAATGGATAGAAATTTCCTTTGAAAACCTCGCCATCCAGGAC
>JBFXAV010000362.1:0-3951 GCA_050183935.1 Candidatus Korobacteraceae bacterium
CCACGAACTCGCCGGCCAGATTCGCGACTTCATGCTGCCCTATCCCGACGAGCGTGTCGTTCAAAGCACTCCACATGAACCAGCCGACTGACCATATTAACGACAACTCTCTGTGCCTGGCTCTTAAATACAAACACACGTGTTAGCTGGCCAGAGAAGCTGTGAAGCCTCGTCAGCAATACCGTTTGGCGAGGTGGGCCCACCAAAGACTACCCCATTTTTACCCCTGACGATTTTTACCCCCTGACGAGAGAGGCTCGCATGCCTCTCTTATTGGCTGGAACGCAGTTCCTCCAGGAACCCCTGCGCTACCCGATGCGAGGGATTCGGAACGATTCGGTCATGAAGCAGCAGTCTTGAATGGGTCTGGAGAACTCGGGAAGGATCTGTACCGCTGTGATGAATGCACAGCCAAATGGCTGCAAAACTCGACGCTGCGACATCCACGAGCACCTCGTACGCCAAAAGGTCGTCGATCAGCGGCCATCCGGGAAGCTCCCAGCCCAGCTTCCCGAGGATCAGCGTCACATCGCCAGGATAGCCTTCAATGTACTGAACCACCTCACCTAGTAGGGCGGTGCCGTCATGTGCACCGGATATGCGCCCAATATCCCCATTCTGGACAGCTGCAGGAATGTTGATTTTCTTCCGCTGGGCATACGGGATGAGGCGTGTTGCGAACTCGTCTGGACCCACCAGAAGACATCGCTTGCCGGAGGAAAGCCCTTCGGCCAGAAAATCGATGGCGCGCTGACTGGTGAAGACGGGGTCGCCGGAGCAGCAGATATGGCTTCCCAGCGAAATTCGATTCCGGCAGCCTCGGAATGTAACATAGCATGACGTCTGCATTTGACGCCGTCCTCTCTCGATGCCCAGCCATCTAACTCGCCAGGGCTACGTACGGATTATCATATTCCTTTAGGCTTGCTGAAATGAGGATTTCCCTTGTCGTGATACCTGAACATCCTATTCGAAATTACGGTCCTTTCCAGATTGCCCAGGGTTTCATCTCGCCGGTAAGGTGGGCGCTTGCAGAAAAATAAGTCTAAACTAACGATTCTCGTAGCAGACAATCACGAGCTGTTTCGTCGCGGAGTTCGCGCAGCACTGGAGTCTCAGCCTGGATGGCAGGTTCTTGAGGTGGTTGGTGCGCACGAGGCTTTGAATGCAAGCCAGTCTGCTCAGCCGCATGTGGTGATACTCGCCATGTACATGACAGGGCTTACCGGCATGGAGGCCGCCCGCCGCATCAGGAAAGTTTCCCCAAGCACCCAGGTTCTTCTGGTCGGAGACGAAGAGTGCGAAGTGGTGCTCTCTCAGGCACTTCAAGCCGGCGCCCGCGCGTACCTGACCAGAGCGACGGCGGCAAGGGACTTGGTTGAGGCTGTCCGCAACCTTGCCAACCAGAAGCCCTTTTTCAATCTGGCCGTTTCCGAGTTCCTGCTGAACGAATATCTCCATAGCCGCACACTCACCCAACCCGCGCTTACCTCTCGCGAGCTCGAAATCGTACAACTGCTGGCAGAGGGCAAAAGCAATAAGGAAGTTGCGGTCGCTACCGGTACCAGCCCGAAGACGATTGAGACCCACCGTGCGCGAATCATGCGGAAGCTGAAGGTGCGCTCTCTTGCTGAACTGGTTCGGTACGCCGTACGGAAACGACTCATTCAACCGTAGGAGCTCCCGCTACGCATTTCCCCTCCTAACAATTACACACTGTTCCGGATTGTCGCCGAACTCCCAGCGACATACCTTCACACCTCCGTTGCGTCCGTCCGGTTCGACAGTTTGCGAATCAGGAGATTTCATGATTTTGCTCCTCACCAGCTCGGAACAAGCGCCATCCATCGTCGGGGCTATTCAGTCGTCCGGCGGAGAAAAAGTGGAGATTGCGGCAGACATCAGAACTGCCCTGAAACTTCTCGACAAGCACGATTTCAATGCAGTCGTGTTCGATAACAGCCTGGACGATCGGACCGGCGGCGAAGTGGAATTGCTGCTTGATCGTATTGGCATGGCAATGCCCGTCTTCACAAACCTGGGACTCAACCACGCAAATCGCGTTGTGCGCCAGACACTCCTAGCGCTCCAGCGCGGCCAACAGGAACGGGCCGCAGCACTCGCTCTAGCGCAGTCGGAGTTGGGAAGCCAAATCAGTTCTGATCTCACCGCCATTCTCCTCACGACCGAGCAGTTGGTAACCGCTGAACTACCGACGCCGGTGAACTACGGGCTCAAGCGCATCTTCGTAATGGCAGACCGGATTCGAGCTCGCGTCAGCGTGACACGATCGGCTTCCTGGCGCCAGACAATGCATCAGCGCACTGATGCTGAGCACCCTCCAAACCGCAGATGAATTCTTAGCGAACAAACAATCGGGAATAGTTTGCTGGCACCGTGCTGCCTGCACCTTTCGAAGTGGAGCACAGACGTGAGCAGAGTAAGCCAATGGAAGAGGTTACAATCCGCATAGATCACGGCGAACGCGTGATTCAGGGCGACATGCTGGACGTCAGCCCGAGAGGGTTCCGCTTACGCTATCACGGGAAACCGCTGGACGTCGGTTCTGAAGTGGAGATTAGCTATCGTTGGGGACAGGTCAAGGCCCGAATCGTCTGGCTCCATGTGGCAGGCGGCTGGTGTGAGTTGGGCTTTCTTATTCAAGAAGAAAAGGAGAGTTTACAGGCGAAAAAGCGGCGACCTACCAGCATCGCGAAGATGCCGGTATGAGGCGTCGCATGTAGTGAAGAACCGCGATTGGACCCCCAGTCTTACTGCGGATTCTGAAAACGACGAAGAGGCAACTTCGGAAGACTTCTTACACCGATGAGGATTCGATTAATCAGGACGAGCCGTCCAACCCGTCGCGGAAAAACTGGGACTAAGGCATACCTCCAACGCTTGGGGGAAAGCTGCGCGGGACTCAAAGCACCAGCTCTGAAAAGGCTGCTGCGGGATGAGACCGAACGGACCCGCGCAGTGTACGGAGGAAAAAAATGGCTCCTCAGGTAGGACTCGAACCTACAACCCTCCGGTTAACAGCCGGATGCTCTGCCATTGAGCTACTGAGGAGTGTCGCACGCCACGGAGGACAAGCAAGGCGCTCGGCGGAAGACACCATCTCCCCGCAAATGCCTCCTCATTTTATAGACGAATTTCGGCCGTCCGTCAAAGACGCGGGCCACGCGGCAGTAACGCAGTTCAGGTTACTCGCGCGACCTGGGAAAGCGACATTGTCACCTCCATTCCGCTTGGCTGACACTGGGGTGTTGAGTGTTTCCCCTGAGCCATCCTGTCAAGGGGGGCATGCGGTCGAGAAGCCCTGAACTGCGCGGAAATTTAGAGTGCACTCCTATTCGATGCCGCGGCTGTTTTGACCGCTTACTGCGGAAGTGGTATACAATCCCCCGTTGGCTGACCCACGCCTGTCCTGCGCTGAAAGTACAGCAGGCAGGCGCTAAAAGCAGCCGTTCCAAGCGCGGCCAAACTCAAAGCCACAGCCTTGACGTGGAAGCGCGCTGATTCTGTACATGCCCTGATGATGCATGTCCGGAGTTCGCTTTTGCCATCCGTGAAGTCGCGGGTGTGCAGGCGCGAGCAGGCCCAAGCCATGGCCTCCAGCGCGGTTCGCCGACGTGTGTTTGCACGCGGCGACGCTTCTTGCTCGCCCCGCACTCCTGACGACCCTAACTGGCAGGCGCCAACGCCGGCATCCTTGGCTTGCAACGAGTCATCGGAGCAGTTCGGGTACCCGAAGATTGATCTTTTTTGGTTTGGAGGCTTGCATGGAGACCCATCGCCCCGGCGCGCGTCACTCGGGCCACAAGGCGCGCAGCAATAAGGCGTTTTTAATCGTTGCGATGCTTCTGGCATTGCTCACATTTCCCATCTTTACTTATGCGCAACAGGCGGAGGAACCAGCTCAGGAGTTCGGAGGAGAAGCAAGCCTGA
>JBFXAV010000363.1:0-3951 GCA_050183935.1 Candidatus Korobacteraceae bacterium
TCCTTCTTTTTCGGTCGCGGTCAATCGAGTTTTCGCAATACTCCAAGGTATATCCCTGTCGGGTAGGTTGCCTTTCCACTCCAATACTGGCAACCTGTCCTTGGCGTTTCCCGGCAACACATCTCGTTTTGCGAACAGCACACAAGAGGGCACGTTGAACAAAGGCACAACGTCCCACAAATCCCAATAGCCCGTTAATCTGAGCTTTGCGTCCGTGGCATATTTGCGCAAAATCAAATTTTGGTGTTGATCCGCACTTAAGACGCCTCTGGGCATGACAAACGCAAGCTTGGCCTTTGGATTTGCAAACGTCGCCATCGAATGGGCCAGAAAGACCGTTGCGAGTTCCATCTGCGTCATTAACTTTTGAGACTTAGGAGCAATCTTGTATTTGTCAACGGCACGTCTTTTTACTTCGTCTTGGTAGTCAGGGTCCGAAATGTACCGATATGACAGCCATGGAGGGTTGCCAATAATGAAATCGAACTGTCCCTTGAGCATTGCGGGGCGGTAACTGTTGCGGATGATGAAAGACCAAATTGTGTTTCTCTTCTGCCGAATCAAGTCAGCTAGGCTCTCCGTGAAGGCCCAAAGAGCGTCAAGCACGTTATCGTATTCCAGCAGCTTCGAAAGATCCGGAACAACATGGGCGAGATGCTTCTGCATAGTATCGCGGCTGTCCTTCCCCGTATTTGCATGTTCTTCTGCAATGCCCGTACAAGCCGCGATGGCGTCATCAAATAGTTCGGGCGAGTGAATCAGCATGTCTGGAACAACAACCTGCTTCTGATGCTTCTTGCCACCGAATGTTATTTCCACTCCGCTGAGTTGCTCAATGAGACTGGCTTCGACTTCACGCGGTAAAAAGAGTGAATCGGCCAAATACACGGGAATTTGAATGGGCTTTGTCGCGGCATTGACGAGCTTGCCCAATGCCAATACGTACGTTGCCCTAGAAATGGTCACGGCAACCGGATGAATGTCGATTCCCTGCACGTTACCGAGTACCAGACGGAGGCACTCAGATTCTTTCAAGCCGGAGTTTTGTTTCAAGAAGTGCGTGATCGCCGCTCGTAAGAAACTGCCAGAGCCGCAACTCGGGTCCAGAACAGCTTTGAATCCATGCCCCGGTAGGAGTTCTTGCACGATTCGCTCGCACAGCCAGTCAGGTGTGTAGTACTCCCCGAGATCATGCCGATCTTGCGGGTCGATCAACTGCTGGTAGACCCCCTTCAGGACGTCTTCCCGTATCTGGGATAGGTCATACTCCATCAGGTGCGACAGAATACGTTCCCATGCCGGAGCCAGCATCTTTTCGGCCTCTGGGCGTCTGATCCAATGGAAGAAATCATCATCGACTAAATTTGCCAATCGCTTTGAGCGGAAGTAGCGTCCTGACAGCACATCATTGGCAACCTTGCGCAGGTTTTCACTCCCTTTACCTTGAGACAGTGCCGCCCAAATAAGCAATTTAGCAATGCTGGCGAGGTACGTATGCCGCAAGAATAGGTTTTCTAAATCGGAGACTTCCTCACCGGTCTCCATGTCTCTTCGCTCGGTGGTATCTTCGGTAAGGCGACCGTAAGTCACCGTGAGATATCGCTGCCACGTCTCAAACGCGAGCTTCGCTTCGGAATCCCCATTCACCCTTGCCCATGCCTTCTTCAGTGCCGCCATGCCTTCGCGGTATAGCGGACTCCAAGCACCAAAATCTAATTGGAAACGGTCAGCAGTCGGCTCAATCTGCTGTGGTCGAAAGAGGAAACTGGTTAGCCACAACCAGAACGCGCCTAGCGAATCTTCAGCCAACTTGAAGTCTCGCAACTCGTCCAAGGTCACGGTTCCCGGTGTTGGTGCTTCGCCAGCAGCAAGAACCGGTCGGTAAATTTTCCAGTTGATGCCATCAGAAGCCACGGCAAGAAGCGAACGTGGAGCCTTGTCCTTCTGCCACACACCGGCTACGTACTCGCAAAGTTGGCCCTTCGCTTCTTCAAGAGTGGCTGAGAGAGATTTCTCAAACTCGATAATTGCGTTCCCATAGTAGGCGTCGGCGCGTCCCTTTTTTTCGCCGGTGGGGCGACTGATACGAATGAGTTTTTCGACACCTCGGGAATACTCCGTGATGGCACTTGTTCCGGGGAAGAGTTCCGCGATGAGGGCTGCAAATCGAGACCGCTTAGCAGCCTCGTTAGGCAGGGATTTCACCTCGCGAATGTAATTCCTCAGGATGTCTTTAACTTTGGGCTCGAGAGTCTCAGGCATTTTGGGGCCGATGATACCAGAGCCTGCGAGCCCTCCCAGAAGACTGGTTTAATTCGGATACCCGGCTCACAACTCTAAACAGTATTGAAGACGCACCCTTGGCAACTGAAAAACGGGAGTTTAAATTTGCGACTCCCCAGGCCCCACCTCGCCCCGCCCAAAAACAAATCCCCAGCCATCTTGATCCTCGAAGGCTGGGGACTGTGACAAACAAGAACGCACCGGAAAAAGCCTATCGCGAAGTAGATCTCGCAGCAGACTCAGTCGCTTTCATCGTGATCTTCTCGTAGTTCAAGCTGATGGATTCACCAGCCGCCGTCCGGCCGCAGTTGGCTACCACCGCTCCGTGCAGCACATACTCGCTCTTCCCCGCGCCCGAGCTCGCCGGCAGGTGAACGACCATGTCCTGACCCGTTTGTTTCTCCGAGCACCGTTTCATCAGGAGCGGGCTCGCCTTATCGATGCGCTTCACAATCGTCAGCGTTCCCGGGCTGCTCGGCGTCTGAGCAGAGGCTGACCTTTTGCCGGTGGCCAAACCGCTGCTGCCGTGATTGGACATTCCCCACGAGTAGGAAGAAATTTCAATCCAGCCCTTGTGGTCCTTATCCGACGACTCCCCCGGCACGCCGTCCAGTTTCAAATAGTAGTCAGCGGATGCCGCCGCAGGGGCCGGGGCCATCGTCACAGAACGCGTCTGTGCCTGAAGCAGCGGGGCCCCAATTACCAAAACCATAATCCCGCAAAGCAAATGCCGTCCGTATCCAGTCATCTCCAGCCTCCATCTTTCTTAAACCTGCAATGCAAGTCTGTATTGTGGAGTTGAAGATGCTTCTTCTAAAGTATCGAAGGGATTAGACCCGTTTTGACCGATCTTGCGGGGGAATCAGCGTCCTCGGCCTAATGGGGGAAGCCCCAGACGACCTTGCTCACGGATTCACTCATACAAACCCTGCTGTCACGCCTCACAGCTTTGGCGGCCACTTGCGGGCGGCGTGAAACACGCGCAGAATCTCCACGCGGCCTTCGCGTACACGATACGGGATGTCGTAGGGAGTGCCCGCCACCACTAGTTCGCGAGTGCCCTGAACTCGCCCCATTCGCCCCAGTCCAGGATGGCGCGCCAGGTGTCCCACTGCCTGCTCGATTGCGGACACCACCCGCTGGGCAGCGCGAAAATTGTCACGCGCGATGTACTCCGCCTCATCCTCCAGATTCGCCAAAGCGCCTTTCAGCCAGCGGACTTCGAGCGGCTTATCCGGCACGCTTTGACCGAAGCTTCCGGCGAGGCTTCCCCTGGCTCGCTGGGGTAAGATGCCGTCTACGGCCCGTCCACTTGCTCAATACGCGCTGCACCTGCTCATCGCTTGCGAACTCTCCGCGATCCGACTCTTCCAGACTCTTCTCAATCTCTTCCACTTGCCACTCGTTCACGGCGAGGTACTCGCGAATTGCTTCGACGGCAACGAAAGATCGGCTTCGGCGCTGCGTTTTTGCCAGCTCGTCCAACCGCTTCCTCAGCTCAGGCTCCAGCCGCAACGTCACCACAGCGCTCTCAGGCATGCGTCCCTTCGAATACAATAGAATACAATGTATTCTATCACTGGATTTGGTTAGTTATTTCGCTACTTTGACCCGGTTTCGCGCGTTCACGATCAGCAACTCATTTCCCCTGTCATCGATTACGTTTGT
>JBFXAV010000364.1:0-3942 GCA_050183935.1 Candidatus Korobacteraceae bacterium
GCAGGTGGAATTGCCGAGACTGCCCTGGAGATATTTGTTCCCGCCAGCGTCGCAGTCGAGATCAACAGCCAGCGGGGCAATCTTGTGGTGCACGACCGCAAAGCAGGCCTGCGAATCACATCGGCGCATGGCGATGTGTCGCTCCGGGACGTCGATGGAGCGGTCACGCTTGGGATGCGCCGCGGCTCACTGCATGCCGAGAACATCTCCGGGAACCTGGATGTGAATGGCCGCGTCGATGACACCACGGTTGCCGGTATCGGCGGGAGCCTGAACCTGTCCGGGGACTTTTTTGGCAACACCAGCATTTCCAAGGTTGCTGGAGCAGTTACCTTCAAGTCTCCGCGGTCTGATGTGGTCATGACGCGGCTTGACGGCGATTTGGAGATGGAATCCTCGCGGCTGCGCGCCAAAGGCGCTCACGGGCCTGTCCGCGTGGAGACGCGTTCCAAGGACATCCGGCTGGCAGAGGTGAGTGGAAATGTTCGCATACAGAACGCCAATGGATCGGTGGAAGTGGAGTTTGTCACCCCAGGGACTACCGAGATTGAAAACGTTCGCGGTGACGTTACCGTGGCAATTCCAGAGAACGCAGGCTTCCAGGCAGAAGTTACCACCCGCCGGGGGGAAATCAGCAGTGACTTCGAGGGGTTTCAGAGCAGTTCGGAGGATAATCAGAACCGTTCTACCGGTGTGATCAACGGCGGCGGCACACGTATCCAGGTCAGTACGCGCGACGGAGACGTGCATCTGCGCAAGCGGTCCACACTCCCTGAAGCCTCGCCTGCCAAGCCAGCCCCAGCCGCTCCCAAGGGAACAAAGACCGCTATGCCGGTTCGGGCGGGAGTGGATCTGCGCTAAACCCGAGTGGCGGGGGTATGCTTCAGCGCTCGAACTCCACAAAAATAGCTTCAGGATTCACGAAGCGGAAGCGCACTACAACCTCTGCCAATGCGGGCTGCGTGCCATAACGCCAGCGCCGCAGCGCCCGCTCTGCCGCCAGTGCCAGTATAGGATCGCCTTCCATGGTTTCGATCTGGGAGACCACGCCAGCAGCATCTACCTTCGCGCGTAATCGGACTGTGCCTCGCGTCCCCTTGCGCCAAGCCGTCATCGGATAGTTCGGATACACAATTCCGCTTGGTGGTCCGTGGGACAGTCGCAGAGCAGGCGTCTCCGTTGTAGTTGAGGGGGGTTGCACGATCTCCGGCTTAGCGGTTGGGACTGCGGGTTGCGGAGTGGGCGACTTTGCTACATCCGGAAGCTGTGGTATCGGTGCTGGAACTGCAATCGGGGCTTTTTGCGAGGCTATTGTCGGCCCCGGCAGATTGGACTCCACCTGTAGTTCGGGAGTGCTGACTACCTCGGAAGGGTCCTGCCCAATCGTCGTAGATTGCTGCACGGCCGGAAACGGCGGTGTAGCTGCTGCTCCACCATGACTTGGGGTCATATGCAGCTGGCTGCCATTCACCAGCAGCAGAACGGCCACACTTGAAAGCAGTAATACCGCCAACAATCGCTGACGTGTTGCCAGGATAGGAACAGTGCTTCTCGCGCGGGTCTTCCACGTGCTGGCCCACACTGCCCGTAAACTTGTTGGAACCATCGCATGTTCGGCCGCTTCAGCATCTGGAGTCGCGGAGATTGCCACCACGTTACCGGCCTCGGAAGTTGCTTCCGAAGTTTCTTCCGCCGGAGGGAAGCTCAGAATTTTGGAGGACTGCGCATGCTCCAACCGGTTGGTTGATGCAAGATGTTCGTTCTGTTTGCTCGTCGCCCGGTTGGCTTCCACCCTTGCCGCAGGCGGGGCAAGCGCCTGATTCATGCCGGACGCGCGCCTGAGCGCAGCTTTCTCCGGAAGTCGTTCGGCCGTGCTGGGTTTCTTTGGCGGGAGTTCCGGTCGCTCAATGCTCCCGATCACGCGGACCCCCTGCAAAGTTTTTGGAGAAGCGGCAGGACCGGGCATCGCTGACAGACGTTCCACTAGCTCGCGTTGTCGCGCCGAAAGCACCTGAAGCGGCAGAGAAGGGAAGTTGCGAAACATCCACAGCAGGCGGAGGCGGTCCAGGGCAGACGGACGGATCAGGCGTGCTTCCTTGCCGGAACCGACACGAAGAACTCCGTAGCGAAATTTCGACCACAGCATGGGAGGCCTGCAGCCTCGGGCCTGCTCGCAGGGTGGGAACGAATCCCCAGCCGGGCGAGCTCATGGCGCGCGATAAAGTTGTTTTCAGCTTACTCCGTTTGCAAGCTGGACGATGCGAATTTTGCGAAGTCCTGCGGCTGCCTCCGTCGCAAGTTGTTTCCTGAAGTCGTATGGGGAGGGGGAGGAAGCAGGGAGCAAACCGTTCGTTCGCTCCTACCCGCTTCCTCCGCACGTGGCGGCCGAACAGCACCTTGGCGTTCTGGCTATGTGTGGAAGATACCTGTGCCTTGTAGTCACAACAATTCCCCATTGGCATTACCGGCAAGGACGTAGCCGCGCGGGCTACAGGCGGGATTGCGAAAACAGCTTGCGAGGGTATTTCTTGCCACTTCGTTTAGGATGACATCGGACACTTAGAATCTCGCAACCGCATCTGTGCCATTGAGCCTGTCATGGGGAAAATCCACGTTTTGCCGGAGCACGTCGCCAACAAGATCGCCGCGGGCGAAGTGGTGGAGCGTCCGTCTTCCGTAGTGAAAGAACTGCTGGAAAACTCGCTCGATGCGGGGGCTCGGCGCATCCGCGTGAACGTGGAGGGCGGGGGAAGGAAGCTGATTCAGATCATTGACGATGGCTGCGGTATGGTGCGGGATGACGCCCTGCTGTGCTTCGAGCGCCACGCCACCTCCAAGATTCGCACCGCTGAAGACCTGCTCAGTGTGGATACCCTGGGGTTTCGCGGGGAGGCGCTGCCTTCCATCGCCTCGGTGTCGCGGTTGCGGCTGGAGACCCGTGCTCAGGAAGAAGATTCCGGGACGGTGGTGGAGATCGCGGGTGGCCGAATCTTGCAGGTGGAAGAAGCAGGCCTGCCGCAGGGAACGGCAATCTCCGTGCGCGACTTGTTCTTCAATATCCCTGCCCGGCGCAAATTTCTTCGGACAGAGTCCACGGAGCTTTCGCAGATCGCGTCGCTGGTTACGCATTATGCGCTTGCGCATCCCGACAAGCATTTTGAGTTGCACTCCTCCGCCAATGCCATGCTGGTGGCGCCGCCGGTCGGCGACCATCGCGACCGGATTTATCAGGTCTTTGGGAAAGAAACGCTCGAGCAGTTGCTTTCCCTTGCGGCAGTGCTGCCCCTGGCGCGCATTGGCTTGCCGCAGCCTCCGCCATGGTCGCGTGAAAGCGGCGAAGATGCGGACGAGGCGGCTGATCACGGAGAATTTCGCCTGCATGGATTTATTTCCAACCCGGAAGTGCAGAAGCTGAACCGCAACTCCATGTTCGTGTTCGTCAACAGGCGCCTGATTCGCGACCGCCTGGTGCAGCACGCGCTCAGCGATGCCTATCGCAACATCATGCCTCCCACGGTGTACCCGGTGGTCCTGCTGTTTCTCGAGATGCCTGCGACTGAGGTGGACGTGAATGTGCATCCGTCCAAGGTGGAAGTGCGCTTCCGTCAGCAGAGCATTCTGCACGACTTTGTGCGCGATTCCGTGCGAGCGGCGCTGATGAAGGCGCGTCCCGCGCCGAACTTTGCCACGGAGATCGCAGCGCATCCCACGGCGTCGCAGGCGCTTTCGCCAGGAGCGTTTCGAGCTGGTGGGGATGATGGCTTGCACCCGAATGGTACTTACCCTGCATCAGCCTCTGGTTTGGGAATCGGCCCCCAGGATCTCAACTTCGCTCTCTCTGCGCCTGCTATGCCTGGGATTACAGAGAGGCTGGTGTTCGCCGGAGAAGCGATTTCCGTCGAGGCAAATGCCGCTGTCCCCGTGCCTCGGTTGCAAACGGAT